>DLKD01000002.1 GCA_002477755.1 Gordonia sp. UBA7599 | reverse complement strand
AGCCCAGAATTGCGCCGACCGATCCGTATCGAGACCCCGAGGCAGCCTCCCGGAGGGCGTCGTTTCGAGACCTCGTAACGACATGCGATCCAACAACCTCGGGCGCTTGGCTATTGCGCACTTCCTGCGTCACCACCGTCGGCGTTGTTACCGGCACTGCTCATCTGAACTGTCCTGGGCGCGTTGGCATTTCGACTCACCAGGGTCTCGATACACTCCGCTCGTTCCTCGCGGAGCACTCGACCATCGCTAATGGGCTCGTTCGACGTCCGATAGGGCTCGTTCGGTGCCGGATTGGGCTCGGTGGGCGTCGGATTGGGCTCGCTCGGCGGATTGCTTGCTAGCGGAGGAAGGGCGTTGCGGACTCGGCGAGGTGCAACAGCCACTGCGGGGCGATGCCGAAGCCGAGGGTGACGATGGCGCACACGGCGATCGGGAGCGTGGTGGCCAGGCTCGGCTGGCGGACCTCGACGGCGGGAGTGTCGTCGTCGGCGTCGGTGAAGAACATCGCGACGATCACCCGCAGGTAGAAGTAGGCGGCCACCGCGCTGGCCAGGACGCCGACGATCACCAGCCCCCACGCGCCCGACGAGCCTGCCGCGGCGAACACGACGAACTTGGCCACGAATCCGGTCGTCAGCGGGATGCCCGCAAACGCCAATAGGAACAGGGCGAACAACGCGCCGACCAACGGCCGACGCCGACCCAGGCCGGCCCACGACTCGAAACCGGTCGCCTCGCGGCCGACGCCGTCACGGACCACCGACAGCAGGGCGAAGCCGCCGAACGCGGAGAACGCATACGTTGCGAGATAGAACAGGACCGCGGCCAACCCCGCTTCACTCAGCGCGATGACGCCGAGCAGGAGGAATCCGGCGTGCACCATCGACGAGTAGGCGAACATGCGCTTGATGTCGTCCTGGCTGACCGCCATGAGCGTCGCGATCACCATGGTCGCGATGGCCACCACCCACAGCGCGGGGCGCCAGTAGTCGGCCAGCGAGTCGAACGTCACGTAGAACACGCGCGCCAGGGCGACGAACGCCGCCACCTTCGTCGCCGACGCCATGAACGCGGTGACCGGCGTCGGGGCGCCCTGGTAGACGTCGGGCACCCAGGAGCCGAACGGCACGGCACCGATCTTGAACAGCAACCCGACGGCCAGCAGCGCCAGGCCGATGACGCCCAGCGTCGTATCACCCGCGCTGGCCAACGACTTGCCCGCCCCGGCGAGCGACAGCGTGCCCGTGGCCCCATAGATGAACGAAGCGCCGAAGAGGAAGAACGCTGACGCGAACGCGCCGAGCAGGAAGTACTTGAGTGCCGCCTCCTGCGACAGCAAGCGCCGACGGCGAGCCAGCCCGCACAGGATGTAGAGCGGCAGCGAGAAGACCTCCAGCGCGATGAACATCGTCAGCAGGTCACCCGACGCGCCGAACAGCATCATGCCGCCGGTCGCGAAGAGTGTCAGCGGGAACACCTCGGTGGTCAGCGAGCCAGCACGCCCGGCGACCAGCTCGGCGTCGGAACCCGGGACGGTCGAGGCGGCCGGGGTGAAAGGGTCGGCGACGAGGTCGGCGTCACCGCCGACCGCCGACGTGGGGACCGACGACGCGAGGGCGACCGGCGCCCACACGTTGTCGAGGCGGCGCTCACTGCAGATCAGCACGGTGAGCACCGCGACGACGACGATCACGCCCTGGGAGAACAGCGTCGGGCCGTCGAGGACGACGGCGCCGCTCATCGTCGTCCGGTCGTTCCCGCTGGCGGCGAGTGCGACCACGGCGACCAGTGCCGCGACGAGTCCGATCAACGCCAGCACCAGTTGGGTGCGTGACCGCCAGCGCTGGGGCACGAACGCTTCGACGAGGACTGCGACCACCGCGGCGCCCAACACGATGAGCATTGGCGATAGGGCCCGGTAGTCGATGCTCGGCGCGACCATCGTCGCGGCCAGGTTGACAGTGGTCACCGGTGTCCTCCCTGCTCGCCGTGCGGTGGTTCGTGTGCGGGAGCCTCATGCATCGGCCCCGAGTGCCGCGGGGCGTGGGGCGGCGGCATGACCGACACCGAGGTGAGTGTGTGATTGACCGCCGGGTTGATCACGTCCAGCGCCGGGCGCGGCCAGAAGCCCAGGATCAACAGGGCCGCGAGGAGCGGGAACAGCACGAGGCGTTCCCGACCACCGAGGTCGGTGATGCCCTTGACCCCGTCCGTGACGGGGCCGCCCATCATCCGCTGGTAGGTCCACAGGATGTAGATCGCCGAGCCGACGAGCGCGACCGTCGCCACGACTGCGGCGGCTGGGTAACGCCCGAAGCTGCCGACCATCACCAGGAATTCGGAGACGAACGGTGCCAGGCCGGGCAGCGAAATCGTGGCCAGGCCCGAGATCAGGAAGACCGCAGACAGCACCGGCGCCACCTTCTGGACGCCGCCGTAGTCGGCGATGAGCCGCGAGCCGCGACGGCTGGTGAGGAACCCGGCCACCAGGAACAGCGCGGCAGTGGAGATGCCGTGGTTGACCATGTACAGCGCCGCACCGGCCTGCGACTGCGGCGACAGCGCGAAGACGCCGAGCACGATGAACCCGAAGTGGGAGATCGACGTGTAGGCGATCAGCCGCATCACGTCGGTCTGCGCGATCGCCAGGATCAGGCCGTAAACGATGGACACGACAGCCAGCGCGCTCATCCACGGCGCGAACTCCTTGGCGGTGTCGCCGAACAGTTCGATGACGAAGCGCAGCATCGCGAACGTGCCGACCTTGTCCAT
>DLKD01000042.1 GCA_002477755.1 Gordonia sp. UBA7599 | reverse complement strand
ACGAGCCACCGAAGATCGAGTGGACGGCGGCGCCGCCGTCCTTGACCTCGACGACGTCGGTGAGCACGCCGGCACCGGTGCCGTTGGAGACGAGGCGGACCGCCAGACGACCGGCGACCTCCTTGCCGTCGGCGGTGGCGGCGACGATCACGCCCGCGGGCGCGGCCGAGCCGACGATCGAGGCGAGGACGTCGACGACCGGCGAGATGAGGACGCTGCCGGCCTCATCGGACTCGGCGACGTAGACCTTCTCCGCACCGGCCGCAGCCAGGTCGGTCAGAATCGCGTCGGCCTTGCCGGGCGCGCCGACGACGACCGCCGACGGGGTGCCGAGCGTACGCGCGGCGGTGATCAACTCCGAGGTGACCTTCTTCAGCCCACCCTCGGTATCCCGCTCCACGAGAACGAGTACTTCAGCCATGTTTTTCTACTCCTGAGATGTCAGATGTCGGTTGGTGGGTGGGGTCTGCTAGACGATCTTCTGCGCGACCAGGAACTCGGCGACCTTCACGCCGCCGTCGCCCTCGTCGGTGACGCGCTCGCCAGCCTGCTTGGCGGGCTTGGGGGTCACGGCGGTCACAGACGTCGCAGCGCTGGCCAACCCGACCTCACCGGCATCGACACCGATGTCGGCGAGGGAGACCACGGCGATCTCCTTCTTCTTCGCGGCCATGATGCCCTTGAAGGACGGGAACCGCGGCTCGTTGATCTTCTCGTTGACGCTGACGATCGCCGGGAGCGCGCCCTCAACGGTGAAGATGCCCTCGTCGGTCTCACGCTCGCCCTTGAGGCTCTCGCCGTCGACGGTCAGCGACCGCAGCGAGGTCAGGTGCGGCAGGCCCAGCCACTCGGCGATCATCGCCGGAACGGCACCCACGCCGCCATCGGTGGCCTGGTTGCCCGCGATGACCAGCTCGACACCCTCCACGGTGCCCAGTGCGCGGGCCAGGGTGTAGGAGGTCTGGACGGCATCCGAGCCGTGCAAGCCGGAGTCGTTGATGTGGATGGCCTTGTCGGCGCCCATCGACAACGCCTTGCGGATCGCCTCGGTGGCCTTGTCCGGACCGGCCGACAGAACGGTGACCTCACCGCCGTTGGCCTCCTTGATCTGGAGAGCGGCTTCGACGGCCTTCTCGTTGATCTCGTCGATCACCGGGTCGATCTCACGGTCGAGGGTGAAATCGCCGTCGTTGAGCTTGCGCTCCGAACCGGAGTCGGGCACCTGCTTGATGAGTACGACAATGTTTGTCATGGGTCTTCGTCGACCTCCTGCATCGGGTGAGGCGTCTTACCAGCGGGTAAGGCCATTAGGGTCGCCCAACACTTTAACCTGCCGTCGTGGCGATGCGAACGCGGTGTGCCTCACAAAATCCCGCTGTGACCGGACTCTCCGATACCGTCCTGCCGTCAGGGGTCGGGCCTATGGTCGAAACCATGACGCTCTCCCTGGCAATGATCACGTTCGACACCACCGACCCGATCCCCCTCGCCGAGTGGTGGGCTGCCCAGATCGGCGGCACCATCGTCGAGGAAAACGAGGGCTGGTTCGTGACCGTCGCGGGCGGGAAAGGCACGCCGATGCTCGGCTTCCAAAAGGTGGACGACCCGACGCCGGGCAAAAACCGGGTGCACCTGGACCTCGTCGCGGCCGACCGCGAGGCCGAGGTGTCGCGGCTCCTGGCCGCCGGCGCGACGCTGGTGGAGCACCGGGAGATGCCGGGATTCCAGTGGACGACACTCGCCGATCCCGACGGCAACGAGTTCTGCGTGGCCGCCAATCACTGACGGTCTGACCAGGCGTCACTGTCTGCCGGATACGGCGGCCGACTACCCTCTTGAGGTGATGACCGAATCACCGCAACCCGACGCCACCACCCCCGATCCGGCCGCCACGCTGGCGCTGACCGGTGAGCGCACCGTGCCCGGGATCCCCGAGGAGAACTACTGGTTCCGCCGCCACGAGGTGGCCTACGAGTACATCGGGGACTTCGTCGACAAGCGCGACGTGCTGGAGGCCGGGTCCGGCGAGGGCTACGGCGCCGACCTGCTGTCGCGGCGCGCCCGCAGCGTCACCTGCGTCGACTACGACTCCACTGCCGTGGAGCACACCCGCGCCCGCTACCCGCAGCTGACCGTCCACCAGGGCAACCTGATCGACCTGCCCCTGGCCGACGAATCGGTGGACGTGATCGTCAACTTCCAGGTCATCGAGCACCTGTGGGACCAGCCGGCGTTCATCGCCGAATGCCACCGCGTCCTGCGTCCCGGCGGGCGCCTCCTGATGTCGACGCCCAACCGCATCACGTTCACCCCCGACAGCGACACCCCGGTCAACCCGTTCCACACGCGCGAGCTCAACGCCCTGGAGCTGACCGAACTCCTCGTCGACGGCGACGGGTCGGGCCGCGGTTTCACCGTCGACGAGATGCTCGGCGTTCATCACGGGCCGCGGCTGCTCGAACTCGACGCCAAGTGGGACGGTTCGATCATCGACGCACAGATCCAGCGCGCCTTGCGCGACGAGCCGTGGCCAGCGGCGCTGGCCGCCGACGTCGCGGCGGTCACCACCGCCGACTTCGACATCCGCCCCGGTGATGTCGACGCCAGCCTCGACCTGTTCGCGATCGCGACCCGACGGTGAGTGCCGCTGATTCCGTGCCGGGCCAGTTCACGCTGGTCCTGCACTCACATCTGCCGTGGTTGGCCAACCACGGCCGGTGGCCGGTCGGCGAGGAGTGGCTCTACCAATCCTGGGCCGCGAGCTACCAGCCGGTGTTCGCCGTGCTGCGCCGACTGGCCGCCGACGGCTTCAGCGACGTCATGTCGCTGGGCATCACCCCGATCCTGGCGGCCGCACTCGACGACCCGCACTGCACCTCGTCGATGTATGAGTGGCTGGCCGATTGGCAGTTGCGGGCCACAGAACTGGCCACCGACCGCGACCCGGTGCGCGCGCAGGCGGGCACCGCGAACTTCCGCGCCGCCGGTGCGGCGCTGGACGACTTCGAGGCGCACTGGCGCCACGGCGCCTCCCCGGAGATCCGCAACTTGCTGTCCTCGGGGGTCATCGAGCTGCTCGGCGGGCCCCTCGCCCATCCGTTCGCCCCCTTGCTCGATGCACGGCTGCGGCAGTTCTCGCTGGCCGAGGGCCTGGCCGACGCCCATCGACGTTGGGGCTCCACCCCCACCGGCATCTGGGCCCCCGAATGCGCCTTCGCCCCCGGGATGGAGACCGAATACGCCGCCGCCGGCGTCAGCCATTTCATGGTCGACGGTCCGACGCTGCGCGGCGACACCGCACTGGGCCGGCCGGTCGGCGACACCGACGTCGTCGCATTCGGGCGCGATCTGACCGTCAGCTACCGGGTGTGGTCCCCCAAGTCGGGCTACCCCGGGCACGCCGCGTACCGCGACTTCCACACCTACGACCACGATTCGGGTCTGAAGCTTTCGCGGGTCACCGGGCGCACCGTCGCCGGCCCGGACAAGGCACCCTACGACCCAGACCGGGTCGGCGCCGTCATCGACAAACACGTCGACGACTTCATCGAGACGATCCGCGCGCGCCTGGTCACCGAGAGTGCGCGCATCGATCGGCCCGCCCTCGTCGTCGCCGCGTTCGACACCGAACTGTTCGGCCATTGGTGGCACGAGGGCCCGGTGTGGCTCGAGCGCCTCCTGCGCCGACTGCCCGAAGCAGGCGTCACCGTCGGGTCACTGAGCACCGCGCGCGAGCGCGGCTTCGTCGGCGCGCCGGTCGACCTGCCCGCGTCGTCGTGGGGCTCGGGCAAGGACTGGCGGGTGTGGGCCGGACCCCAGGTCCAGCACTTCGTCGACCTCAACGCCGAGGTCGTCGGCACGGCGCTGGACACCGTCGACAAGCGCCACGACGTACCGGCCACGGCCCGCGACCGCGTCAACGACCAGATCCTGCGCGAGACGCTGATGACCGTCGCCTCGGACTGGCCGTTCATGGTGTCCAAGGACACCGCCGGTGGCTACGCGACCGACCGCGCCCACAAGCATGCGCACGCGGCCCGCGAGATCGCCGACGCCGCTGCGCGCGGCCGCGAGTCGACCGCACTCTCGCTGGCCGACGGCTGGTTCGCCGCCGACAACATGTTCGCCGACCTCGACGCGCGCCGGCTGCCCGGCCCCGAGGCCTACACCGATGGGGGTCGGTGATGAAGCTACTGCTCGTCTCGTGGGAGTATCCGCCGGTCGTGGTGGGCGGCCTCGGCCGCCATGTGCACAATCTGGCCGTCGCCCTGGCCGAACTCGGCCACGACGTCGTCGTGCTGACGCGGCGGCCGACGGGGACTGACGCGACGACGCACCCGACGACCGTCACCACCGCCGAGGGTGTCCGGATCATCGCCGCCGCAGAGGACCCGCCGGAGTTCGACTTCGGGTCCGACATGATGCCGTGGACGCTGGCCATGGGCCACGCGATGGTCCGCGCCGGCCTGCGCGTGCTCCGCGACGACGGCACCGGGCAGGCATGGATCCCCGACGTCGTGCACGCCCACGACTGGTTGGTCGCGCATCCGGCGGTTGCGCTCGCCGAGTTCTACGACGTCCCGCTGGTCGCCACCATCCACGCCACCGAGGCGGGCCGCCACAGCGGCTGGGTCGCGGCGAAGACCAACCGCCAGGTGCATTCGGTGGAGTGGTGGTTGGCCCGGGAGGCCGACGCATTGATCACGTGCTCAACGTCGATGCGCGACGAGGTCAACCGCCTCTTCGGCCCCGAGTTGGCGGAGATCCAGGTCATCCACAACGGGATCGCCGTCGAAGAATGGCCGCATCGGCGCCTGGAGGAATCCGGCACGGTCCCGTCGGACGGACCCGCGGAACTGTTGTTCGCCGGGCGACTCGAGTACGAGAAGGGTGTGCAGGACCTGTTGGCAGCGCTGCCACGGATCCGGCGCACCCATCCCGGGACCACGCTGACCATCGCCGGTTCGGGAACGCAATTGGAATGGCTGCTCGAACTCGCGCGCAAACACCGCGTCGTCGGTGCGGTGACCTTCCGCGGATCCGTCGACCGCGCCGAGCTGATCGAGCTCATGCACCGGTCCGCGGCGATCGTGTTGCCGAGCCGCTACGAGCCATTCGGGATCGTGGCCCTGGAAGCCGCGGCAACGGGCGTGCCGCTGGTGGTGTCGACGGCGGGCGGCCTCGGTGAGGCCGTCACCGACACTCACACCGGGATGACCTTCCCGCCCGCCGACGTCACCGCGCTGGCGGCCGCGGTGCGCACCACACTCGACGACCCCGAGGCCGCGGCACAGCGCGCGCGGCGCGCCTTCGACAGGTTGACCGAGGAGTTCTCCTGGCGGACCGTCGCCGAGCGCACGACGGGGGTCTACGTCGCCGCGAAGCGTCGGGTCCGCCACCCGATCGGGCGGCCCAACATCGTCGAGCGCCCGCTTCCCGAGCGCGACCCGAACCAACCGATCACCTAGCCCGAACCGCCGACCGAGCCCGGATCCGCGTCGACCGAGCCTGCGACCTACTCCGATTCGGTGTCGACCATCCACGACACACCGAAACGGTCGACGACCATCCCGAACGCCGACGCCCAGAACGTCGATTGAATCGGCATCGTGACCTCTCCCCCGTCCGCCAGGGCATTGAAGACACGGTTGGCGATCGCCACGTCGGGAGCGGTGTAACACACACTGAAGCCCGTCTTGGGACCGTCGTCGCCGGACAGGTCGTCGGATCCCATCAGCAGACCGTCGCCGACTTTGAGTGAGGCGTGCATGACGACGGAATCGTCGGTATCCGGCATTCGCACATCTGGGGGCGCGTCGCCGTTGCGCATGAGGCTCAGTTCGCCACCGAACACCTCGTGATACCGCTGGAATGCCGCGGCACAGTCGCCGCTGAAGAAGACATACGCGTGAAAGGACATGTCGAAACCACCTCCACACCCGTTTCTACGCCGATCGGGCGGCGGCGACTACCCCGCTGCCTTCTTCTTCCGCTCGATATCGGCCAGTGCGCGCTCGTGCTCGGCGCGCGCCGCGGCGTTGCGCTCCCACTCGTCCTTGCGGTTCTTCACGACGCGTGCGGGCGCGCCGACGGCGATCGAATAGTCCGGGATCACGCCCTTGACCACAGCGTGCGAGCCGAGGACGCATCCGCGTCCGACGATGGTGTTGCGCAGCACCGACACCTTGGCCGCGACCCACGTGTCCGGACCGATCCGCACCGGGCCCTTGACGATTCCCTGGTCTTTGATCGGCAGTTCAAGGCTGTCCATCTTGTGGTCGAAATCGCAGATGTAGCACCAGTCGGCAACCAGCGTCGACGACCCGATCTCCAAGTCGAGATAGGAGTTCACCACGTTGTTGCACCCGAAGACGGCCTTGTCGCCGATCCGCAGGCTCCCCTCGTGGGCCCGGATCGAGTTGCCGTCGCCGATGTGCACCCAGCGCCCGATCTCCATCCGGGCGAGCTCGGGCGTCGCATGAATCTCGACATTGCGCCCCAGGAAGACCATGCCGCGCAGCACGACGTGCGGGTTGGTCAACCGGAACCGTGCCAACCGCAGGTAGCGGACGAGGTACCAGGGCGAATACGCGCGGTTCGCGATCACCCAGCGCAGCGACGCCATCGTCAGGAATCGGACCTGCTCGGGGTCACGGTGCCGACCGGCGCGCCAACGGTCGCGGTACGAGGCGTTCCACATGGTGGTCATGCCACAAACCTTAGTGGAGTGAAAAATCGGACACGATAGGCTCACTGACATCCCGATCACCCGGGACCATCTGCCGCGAGAAGGAGCACATCGATGCTGCGAGCGCCACGACCCGCATCGGCCCGGCGAATCCCGTCGAGGACCACGCGCGCGGCGGTGGCGACGGCGACGGCGACACTCGTCGCCACCGCCCTGGTCGCCTGCTCCGACGGCCAGGTCAGCGTCAAGTCCCTCGCCAGTCCGGGCTGGTCAAGTTTCGGCGGCAACGCCGGCAACACGAACTTCGCCTACCCGGAGGTGCCCAAGGATCTCGCCCTGAGCTGGACCCGGCCCACCGGCGGCCCGATCACCTCGCCGCTGACCATTTCCAACCAGTCCAACGTCAGCGTCACGGCCAACACCGCCAACGGCTGTAACTGGATGGTGCTCGACCAGCGCGCCGGGCGGATGAACTTCTGCAAGCGCATGCGCCCGGGCATCGAGGTGCAATCCCCCCTGATCGACCAGTTCGACCAGCCCTACGTCGGCGAGGAGACGATGTTCCTCGGCTGGACCGCCGGTGGCGCCATTCGTTGGCGGATGCCGGTGATCGGCGTCCCGACGTCGGCGAAGTTCGTCGCACCGTCGGTGGTCCTCGTCGCCACCACTCAGGGCCAGGTCCTGCTCCTCAATACTTCCGACGCCACTTTCGCCGCCCCCGAAGTCCGCTTGCGCGCCGACGCCGATCCCGACAACGCGATGGCCGGCTTCGGCGACTGTGTGACGAGCGGCCCGCGCTGCGGCATCCCCGCCCCCGCCGCCGTGGATGTGAACACCTCGCGCATGTACCTCAACTTCTGGCCGCAGGGTGCCATCGCCTCCCAGGTCCGAGCCCTTGACTACGGCGTGGTCGACGGCAAGCGGGAGGTCCGCGAGGCATGGCACGCCGACATCCCCGGCGGTGTCATCGGCCCCGCCACGGTGTCCGCCGACGGTAAGACGGTGTACGCCTTCAGCCGTATCGGCAAGCTCGTCGCCCTGCAGGCGCAGACCGGGCAGACGAAGTGGACCTACGACTACGGCGACCCCGGTTTCGCCACGCTCACCGCGACCCCCGACGGGCACATCATCCCGACGGGCCCCCTCTGCGGGCCGGTGACGATGCTCGCCGACCGCGGTGACCGCGCTGAGAAGGTGTGGTCGCGCACCGACCTGAAGACCGCCAGCCTGGGTGCACTGACCAACTCGGGAACCGCGTGGACCGTCGTCCGCACCGAGGACGACGGACTGGCGCTGATCGAGGTCTCCGCCGCCGACGGCAAGACCCTCCGGACGCTGCCACTGCCCGAGGCCAAGGGCTTCACGACGGGTGTGGCCGTCTCACCGAAGGGCCAGGTCGCCGTTGCCACCAACATCGGCAAGGTTTACTTCTTCGACTCGAAGGAGCAGATCGGGCACTAGCCCGGCTGTCGCGTCGGACCCTAGCCGGGCTGGCGCCACCCCGGTTCGCAGATGAAGGCGACACCCCGCGCGCCGATCCGCGTGATGACGAGGGACAACGGCGCGCCACCCTTGAGGCGCAGGCGCTTGCGCAGCTCGTCGGGATCCACGTCGACGCCGCGCACAAGTATCTCCAGGCTCCCGCAGTCGCGGGCAGCCAGTGCCTTGCGCAGCGCCTTCTCCTTCATCGGAACCTGCTCGAGGACCGCAAACCCGCGCACCCCGGGTGGGACGGCGTCACCGGTGAGGTAGGCGATCTTGGGGTCCAACTGCCACAGGCCGTGTCGTGCGGCCCAATGGCGGACGAGGCCTGCACGCACGATCGCGCCGTCGGGGTCGATGATCCAGGACCCCGGGGCGCCGACCGCCACATCGTCGGACTCGGCGTCGGTGATCTCCTCGACGCGCAGCTTCGAGTCGACGATGCGCAGCACCGTGGCGCGCTGGTTGATACCGTCGCGCAGCTCGGTCCACAAGCAGGCCTCGCGGACTCCCCCGTCGAGCGAGGTCACCTGGACCTGACCGTCGAAACCGTACTTCGCTCGCAGCGTCCCGTAGTCGATGCCCGGCGCCGTCTTCACCGCTAGCGGTCGCCCCGCGTACGTCGTCAGGACGTCGATCAGCGGCGGCGAGAAGTCACCGAGCCGGAACGTGCGGTTGCCGCCCTTGCGTCGCGCCGGGTCGGCCAGCAGGACGTCGGCCGTCGACGTCGGGGTGAGCGCATCGGCGCGAAGCAGGGTCATCCCCGTCGCGTTGTGGTCGGCCATCGCCAGGCGGACCGGGTCGAGGTCGGAGCCGATGACACCGCCGATGCCGCCGGTGTGTGCGAGCTCGACCAGCTCCGCACCGACCGAGCACGTCACGTCGTGCACGACCGCCCCGGGGAAGCGGCGCGCGATCTCCGCCGCCCGGTGCGCGGCGACCACCTGCGTCGTCGCCTGCTGCAGGGCTTCCTCGGTGAGCAGCCAATTCTGGGCCTCGCGCAGACGCCCGACGGCCCGCCGCCGAGAATGGACGGTCTCGGCTAGCGCGGGAGCCCGGGTGCCGTATCGAGTGCGCAGCTCGGCGACGTCGGCGATCAGCGTGTCGGGTGCAAGCGCCAACCCGGCGGCGTACTCGAGCGCCTTGATGCCGTGCCGCGATCGCAGAAACGCGACATCGTCGACGGTGATCACGAGCGCCGGAAGGACTGTCGGATCAACCGGCCGGCTTGGTGCCGGTCACCATGACGTTGTAGAAGAACTTCGGCGGGACGATCTTGCGCAGGACGTTGTCGTCAAGCCAGCTCAGGCTGCGCCAGCCGCCGAACGCGAACCGCGCCCAGTTCCAGCCCAGCTTCTCCGGCGGTACGGCCGCCTCGAAGGTGCGCACCGGCCAGCCCAGCATCGCCGCGGAGAACTCCTCGGTCGCGGTGGCGACGTTGGCTGCACCGGCCTCGCGGGCGATCCCGGCCAGGTCGTCGGGGTCGAAGGTGTGGATATCGACGACCGCCTCGAGCGCAGCGGCGCGCGACGACTCGTCGAGCTCCTCCTGCGGCCGGCGCCAGCTGTTCAGCGCCGGGATCTTGGTCACGTTGGTCGTCGCGTACCAGGTGGCGCGGGAGAGCCAGCGCGCGTAGAAGTCGCCGATCGTCGACGGCTCACCGGCGAACACGAAGCGCCCACCGGGCTTCAGGACGCGCAGCACCTCGCGCAGCGACAGCTCGACGTCGGGGATGTGGTGCAGGACGGCGTGCCCGACGACGAGGTCGAACGTGTTGTCCTCGTAGGGAATCTTCTCCGCGTCGGCGACACGGCCGTCGACGTCGAGTCCGAGGTTCTCCGCGTTGCGCAGCGCCACCTTCACCATGCCCGGCGACAGGTCGGTGACCGACCCCTTCTTCGCCACCCCCGACTGCATCAGGTTCAGCAGGAAGAAGCCGGTGCCGCAGCCCAGCTCCATGGCCCGCTCGTACGGCAGCGTCGCGTCGGGGACGACCGCATCGAAGCGCCCACGCGCGTAGTCGATGCAGCGCTCGTCGTAGGAGATCGACCACTTGTCGTCGTAGGTCTCGGCCTCCCAGTCGTGGTAGAGCACCTGGGCGAGCTTGGTGTCCTCCAGTGCGGCCTTGACCTGCTCCTCGGTGGCGTGCGGGTTGGGAGCGGGGTCACTCCCGGGGGATTGCGTGGTCATCATGTCTCCGTGGAGGGTTGGAACGTATGCCCGGTCATCCTAGCGGCCGGTGAACTTTGCCTTCCCGGGGCCGTTCTCGACGAAGGATTCCATGCCGATCTTGCGGTCCTCGGTGGCAAAGAGTCCGGCGAACAGCTGCGCCTCGATCGCGAGCCCGGTGGACAGGTCGGTGTCAAGACCGCGGTCGACGGCGGCCTTGGCCGCGGCGATCGCGACCGACGCCGCGCCGGCGAACTGTCCCGCCCAGGCCAGGGCGGCGTTGTAGACCTCGTCGGGCGCGACGACCTCGTCGACGAGACCGATCGCGAGGGCCTCCTCCGCACCGACGAACCGCCCGGTGAAGATCATGTCCTTGGCCCTGGCCGGACCGATGAGACGCGCCAGGCGCTGCGTCCCGCCGCCGCCGGGGATGACGCCCAGCAACACCTCGGGAACACCGAGCTTCGCGTTGTCGCCGGCGATCCGCCGATCCGCGCTGAGCGCGACCTCCAAGCCGCCACCGAGGGCGTAGCCGGTGACGGCGGCGACGGTCGGCTTCGGGATGTCGGCGATGGCGCCGAGGTCGGACTGCAGACGTCCGGCCACCTTGCTCATCTCGGCAAACGTCATGTCGTTCATCTCTTTGATGTCCGCGCCGGCGGCGAGCACCTTGGGGCCGCCGTAGACGACGACGGCTTTGATGTCGTCGCGCACCGTCGCCTCCGCCGCGGCCGCCGCGAGTTCGGCCTGGACCTGGCGGTTCAGCGCGTTCATCGGGGGGCGGTTCAGCAGGATCGTGCCGACGCCGGGGTGGTCTTGCGAGGTTTCCAAAGTGACGAACTCAGCCATGACCACAACCCTATACGCTGGCACGGGTGGCGCAGCGGGGCGATCGGATACCGATCGAGATCGACGGTCGGATCGTCGAGCTGTCCAGCCCCGATCGCGTCTATTTCCCCGAGCGCGGTGAGACGAAACTCGACCTTGCGCGCTACTACCTCGCCGTCGGCGACGGGATTGTGCGGGCGCTGCACGACCGCCCGACGATGCTGCACCGCTTCCCCAAGGGCGTCGACGGCCCGAAAGTCCATCAGAAGCGCCTGCCCGCCGGGGCGCCGCCGTGGGTCGAGACGTGCGAGATCTACTTCCCCCGCTATGGCCGCACCGCCGACGAATTGTGTGTGACGAGCGCTGCCGACGTCATCTGGGCGGTGCAGATGTCCACCGTCGAGTTCCATCCGTGGAACTCACGCCGCTTCGATGTCGAGAAGCCCGACGAGTGGCGCATCGACCTCGACCCGATGCCCGACTGTCCGTTCGACCGTGTCCGCCGCGTCGCCGGGGTCGTCCACGAGGTGCTCGACGACCTCGGCATCCGCGGTTTCCCGAAGACATCGGGCGGGCACGGGCTACACGTGTATGTCCGCATCAGGCCGGACTGGGGCTTCGCCGACGTACGGCGCGGCGCGCTCGCGTTTGCGCGTGAGGTGGAGCGGCGGATGCCCGACGACGCGACGACGACGTGGTGGCGCAAGGACCGCGACCCCACGGCGGTCTTTATCGACTTCAACCAGAACACCCGCGACCACACGATGGCCGCGGCGTACTCGGTCCGCGGCAATCCACGTGCCACGGTGTCGGCGCCGGTGACATGGGCCGAGATCGACGCCGTGGTGCCCGATGACTTCACCATCGCCACCATGCCCACCCGTTTCGCCGAGCTCGGTGACCTGTACGCCGAAATAGACGACGTCGCCTACGGCATCGAGACCCTACTGGAGTGGGCCGATCGCGACGGTCTCGAGTAGACGTCCCGCGTCAGGACTGCCGGTGGAAGAACAACTCCCGCGCTTGGGGGTTCATCGAGGCGAAGTACTCGTCGGCGTGGCGGAACCGTAGCCCTTCGAAATCGTCGTTGGGGGTGCCCGGTTCGATCGGCTTGATCTCACGACGGGCGGCGAACAGGTCGGCGACGCTGTCGTAGGCGGCCAGTTCGCGCAGCTGAGTCCACGTCGGAGGAAGCAGGAAGTGCTTGCCCGCCGTCCAGTCGGTCAACGCCGCCGAGGCCCCGTACCACTGGGCCGTCTCGACCTCCGACGTCTCGGCGTCGGCGTCCTGTCCCGCCGGCATCTCGGCGAGGAAGAACCGGGTGTCGTAGCGCCGCTTCTCGATCTTCGGGGTGATCCAGTGCGCGAGCGGCCGCAGGAGGTCGGCCCGCAGCGCGAGGTCGTTCTCACGCAGGAACTGCGCGAAGGACAGTTCACGACTCTCCAGCGCGGTGCGCGCGGGCATCAGCGACCCGACGTCGGCGGCCGAGCCGTCGGTGCGGGTCACGAGCAGCACGCCGCATTCCTCGAAAGTCTCCCGGACCGCCGCGCACACCAGCTTCTGTGCGCCGGTCGGCGAGGTGGAGAAGGTTTGCGCCCACCACCGGGCGTCGGGGCCGACCCATGTCAGGTCGGCATCGGCGTCGCGCTCGTCCACGCCTCCACCCGGGAAGACCGTCATCCCGCCGGCGAAGGCCATCTGCTTGACCCGGCGCTGCAGGAACGCCTCGATCCCGTCGTCGCCGTCGCGGACCAGCACGACCGTCGACGCGTCGCGCAGCGGTGGCGGTGAATCGGCCGGTGTCGGCGAATCAGTCATTGCTCGGCCCTCCGATGTCCGCCGGCACGACGGGCCCGCCGGGCGAAGAACCGCCCGTCGATGACGTCGAGCGCGATTTGCTGGTGGAATGCCGTGGACAGGTTCTCCGCGGTCAGCACGTCCCCGAGCAGCCCCTGCGCGACGACGCCGCCCTCCGACAGCAGCATCGCGTGGCTGAAACCGGGCGGGATCTCCTCGGGGTGGTGGGTGATCAGCACGGTGGCGGGAGCGTCGGGGTCGGCGGCCAGGCGGCCGAGGCGGTCGACGAGTTCCTCCCGACCGCCCAGGTCGAGCCCGGCCGCCGGTTCGTCGAGCAACAGCAGCTCCGGATCGGTCATCAGCGCCCGTGCGATCTGGACGCGTTTTCGCTCCCCCTCCGACAGGGTGCCGTAAGTGCGTTGCGCCAGGTGTTCGGCACCGAGTGACTCCAGCGTGTTCAGCGCCTGGCTGCGGTCCACCGGCTCGTAGTCCTCGCGCCACCGACCCAGCACCGCGTACCCCGCCGACACGACGAGGTCCTCGACGATCTCTCCAGGTGGAATCCGCTCGACCTCACGACCGCCGGTCAAGCCCAGTCGAGTCGTGAGTTCGCGCAGATCCACCCGCCCCAACTGTTCGCCGAGTACGTAGCCCACCCCCGACGTGGGGTGCTGGCGCGCCGAGGCCATGGAAAGCAGCGACGTCTTGCCCGCGCCATTGGGGCCCAGGATCACCCAGCGCTCGTCGAGCTCGACCTGCCAGTCGATCGGACCGACCAGCGTCGTGCCCCCGCGCACGAGGGAGACGCCTCGGAAGTCGATGAGGAGGTCGGGATCGGGGGGCTCGGGGGTCACTCCTCTATCGTGCCGGATCGCCGACGCCGGGAATACCCGGACCCGCCGGACCCTTGAAATAGGAATGACTGCAGAGCCCTCCACCGCTGGAATCGGCGTGCCGCTGTCCATCCTCGACCTAGCCCAGGTCGGCCGCGGGGAGACCGTCGGGGAGAGCCTCGCGCATTCGACGCGGCTCGCGCAGTACGCCGACACCACCGGCTACCACCGCATCTGGTACGCCGAGCACCACAACATGTCGGCCATCGCCTCGGCGGCGCCGGCCGTGCTGGTCGCGCACATGGCGGCGCATACCGAGCGCATTCGCCTCGGCGCCGGCGGGGTGATGCTTCCCAACCACTCCCCGCTGACCATCGCCGAGCAATACGGCACCCTGGCCGAACTGCACCCGGGACGCATCGACCTCGGCCTCGGACGGGCACCGGGCGGCGACCAGGCGACGTTCGCGGCGCTGCGCCGGACCCATCAGGCCGCCGACGAGTTCCCGCGCGACGTCGTCGAGCTGCAGGCCTACCTGCGCGACTCCTCGCGCGTCCCCGGTGTGCGGGCCACCCCCGGTGCCGGCACCGACGTCGACCTCTACATCCTCGGGTCCTCGTTGTTCGGGGCGCAGCTGGCGGCCATCCTCGGTCTGCCGTACGCCTTCGCGTCACATTTCGCTCCGCAAGCGCTCACCGAGGCGGTGGCGCTCTACCGCCGCGAGTTCCGGCCCGCGCCGTTGCCCGACGGCGGGCAGACGCAGCCCTACGTCATCGCCGGGATCACCGCGATCGCCGACGACGACGCGCAGCGCGCACAGCAGCAGCGGCACGCGGCGAAACTGCAGCGCATCAAGCACCTGGTGGGCCACCACCGGAGTCTGACCGACGATGAGGCCCAAGCCCTGGTCGACTCCCCGGTCGGGCGCCAGGTCGAGGAGATGGTCCGCTACTCCGCGGTGGGTACCCCCGACGATGTGGCAGCCAAGCTGGCGGCGTTTGCCGAGCATGCCGACGCCGACGAATTGATCGTCGCGTCCCTGGCCCCCGACCGCGACGTCTGGTTCCAGACGCTGGTGAACCTTGCCCCCGCAGCGTCGTCAGCACCCACTGCGGCCCTGGTCCGCTAAGGATCGCGGCCGCGTCGCGATCGCATAACCGATCATCCAAACCCCTGGTGGGCGGCCCTCCTGTGTCGCTATGGTGCGCCAATGCCGTTCACTCGACGTCAATTCCTGGCCTCGGCAGCTGCCACCGCCGGGTTCTCCGCCCTCGGCTACAGCGCCGCGCACGCCGACCTGGGTCTGCCGCCGTCACAGGCCGCTGGGACCAGCCACGGCACCCTGCTGGACTACTCGCGGGCGGTGCCCACCCCGATGGACATCCGCTCGGCCGGCCACCTGGGCGTGGTGCGCTATGTCTCCGACCGCCGTCCCGGTGCCGAATTCATGAAGGCCAAGCCGTTGACCGCACCGGAATCGGCGGGCATGCGAGCCATCGGACTGGCCGTCGTCTCCTGCTACCAGTACGGGAAGGGAAAGACCGCCGATTGGCTCGGTGGTTTCGACGCGGGCGTCCAACATGCCAAGCGCGGTCTGGAACTGCACAACCTCGCCGGCGGCCCCGCTGACGCTCCGATCTACGCGTCGATCGACGACAAACCCACCACCGACCAGTTCACCAGCAAGATCGCGCCCTACATCCAGGGCTGGCAGTCGGTGATCGGCATCGAGCGCACCGGAATCTACGCGAACGCACCGACCATCCAGTCGGCCCTCGACGCCGGGCTGGCCGGGTGGTTCTGGCAGCACGATTGGGGCACGCCCAAGGGTTATCTGCATCCCGCCGCGCACCTGCACCAGATTCCCGGGCAACGCCGCGTCGGCGGCGTCGAAGTGGACGTCAACACCATTCTGAAGCCGCGCTACGGCCAGTGGTAGGCGCTCAGGCCACGGTCTCCCCGCGCGCAGCGATCACAGTGACCGACCCGGGGGCGATCTCGGTGAAACCGGCATCCCGCACGGCCACCGCGCGGCCGGAACCGTCGTCGTCGAGCAGCCGTGTCCACCGCGTCGGCGTCGGTTCGCATACCGACAGCCGATAGTCGGCCGAGGCCCACGCGAGCGTCTCGTCGACGGTGAGCAGAGTGGCGCCGAGCATGACCGCGTGGCCGACCTGGGCAGCGGTCTTCCCCACCGTCATGTCCAGCCGCGGGTTCACCCAGAGGACCAGCGGGTCGTCGGGATTCGGCTCGTCGGGCAACTCCCCCTCGACGTCGGTGCCCTCGATCTGCAGTTTCGCCACCCGGCGGTCGACGTCCCCGACCATCGTCGGCACGTAGGCCCGGGCCTGCTCCCCCGCCGCCTGCGCGGTGACCCCCCACACCTGCTGTGCGGCGACCCACTGCGCGCCACGGGCGCGACGGGCGATCTTGCGGATCCGTGCGTCGCACCACACATCCATCGCCGATGCCCACGGGCCGCCCGGTGCGCTTCGTTCGTCGAGGCACAGCGCCGCCACGGCCCGCGCCGCAGCGACCAGCAGCGCCGCACGCTCAGGCGGATCGCTCTTCTCCACCCGCAAGACCATCTGCATCGCCCAGACCCGGCTCGGGTCGTCGGGATCGTCGGCGGGTGGGGCGTCGAGGTAGCCCACGAGGCGCGCATGATTGGCCGCGATCGCGGCACGGGAGGGCTCTGGGTCTCGATACACCGACTCGCCCAGGGGCTCGTCGGCACTCGACCGCCGCGGCGGGATCATCAATCGAGGGGGACGCGGCGCAGCGTGCCGTCGATGGCGTCGGCGGCCTCGATCTCGTCGCGCGTGATGCCGAGGATGAACAGCACGGCGTCGAGGAACGGCTGGCTCAGCGCCGTGTCGGCGACCTCGCGCAGGGCGGGCTTCGCGTTGAAGGCGATGCCCAGGCCCGCGGCACTCAGCATGTCGATGTCGTTGGCGCCGTCGCCGACGGCGATCGTCTGCTCCATCGGCACGCCGGCCTCGGCGGCAAAGGCGCGCAGCGCCGTGGCCTTGCCCGCGCGGTCGACCACCTCCCCGACGACCCGCCCCGTCAGCTTGCCGTCGACGACCTCCAGGGTGTTGGCGCGCACGAAGTCGAGGCTCAACTCGTCGGCCAGCGGGTCGATGACTTGGCGGAACCCGCCGGAGACGACGCCACACCGGTATCCGAGGCGCCGCAGTGTGCGGATCGTGGTGCGCGCCCCCGGCGTGAGCTCCAACGATGAGGCAACCTCGTCGATGACTCCGGCGTCGAGTCCGGCCAGGGCCTCGACCCGACGGTGCAGTGACTCGGCGAAGTCGATTTCGCCGCGCATCGCCGCCTCGGTGACGGCCGCGACCTCGGCCTCCCGACCGGCCTTGGCGGCGAGCATTTCGATGACTTCGCCCTGGATGAGCGTCGAGTCGACGTCGAAGACAACCAGCTGCTTGGCCCGACGCGCCAACCCGGCGCGTTCGACGGCGACGTCGATCTCGTGGTCGGCAGCGACCCCGACGAGCGCGTCGCGCAGCGCCGAGTCGGCCGCCTCGGAGTTGGAGGAGGCACTGACCATCAATTCCAGGCCGGTCACCGGATAGTCCGCGACACCGCGGATCGAATCGATGTTCGCGCCCTGTGCGGCGAGCGCCGCCGCCAACGACCGGAACGCACGTGCGGTGACCGGACTGCCGAGGACGACGACCGCGTGGGTCGACGGTGGCTGCGCGACCGGGTTGTAGCCCGCTTCGACGTTGATGACGAAGCCCTCGGCAACCAGTCCGGCGGCCGCGAACGACTCATCGACGCGATCGGTGAGGTCTTCCGCGTCGCGCACAGCGTCGACCAGGACGCCCAGCGTCAGACGACCGCGGATAACGACCTGCTCGACGTCGAGGAGCTCGACCCCAGCCTGGGCCAGCACACCCATCAGCACCGACGTGACGCCGGGGCGGTCGGGACCGCTGACAGTGATGAGGACCGATGGTGCGCCTGGTTGGCCCACCTGTCAGTGGTTGCCGCCGCCCGCGTGGGCTTCGGCTCGCATGCGCTCGATCATGTGCGGGTAGTGCAGCTCGAACGCCGGGCGCTCCGACCGGATGCGGGGCAGTTCGGTGAAGTTGTGGCGCGGCGGCGGGCACGAGGTGGCCCATTCCAGCGAGTTGCCGAAGCCCCACGGATCGTCGACGGTCACGACCTCGCCGTAGCGGTAGCTGCGGAAGACGTTCCACAGGAACGGCAGCGTCGACAGGCCCAGCACCAATGCTCCGGCGGTCGAGATCATGTTCAGCGTTGTGAACCCGTCCGACGGCAGGTAGTCGGCGTAGCGGCGCGGCATGCCCTGGTTGCCCAGCCAGTGCTGGACCAGGAACGTCAGGTGGAAGCCGATGAACGTCAGCCAGAAGTGCAGCTTGCCCAGACCCTCGTCGAGCATGCGCCCCGTCATCTTCGGGAACCAGAAGTAGATGCCGGAGAAGGTGGCGAACACGATCGTGCCGAACAGCACGTAGTGGAAGTGGGCGACCACGAAGTAGCTGTCGGAGAGGTGGAAGTCCAGCGGCGGGCTGGCGAGCAGCACACCGGTCAGACCGCCGAAGAGGAACGTCACAATGAAGCCCATGGCCCACAGCATCGGCGTCTCGAAGGTCATCTTGCCCTTCCACATGGTGCCGATCCAGTTGAAGAACTTCAGGCCGGTCGGGACCGCGATGAGGAAGGTCATGAACGAGAAGAACGGCAGCAGAACGGCGCCGGTCACGAACATGTGGTGCGCCCACACCGCCACCGACAGTGCGGCGATCGACAGCGTCGCGTAGACGAGTCCGGTGTAGCCGAACAGCGGCTTGCGCGCGAACACCGGGAACACCTCGGACACGATGCCGAAGAACGGTAGAGCGATGACGTACACCTCTGGATGGCCGAAGAACCAGAATATGTGTTGCCACAGGATCACACCGCCGTTGGCGGGGTCGAAGAGGTGTGCACCGAAGGCGCGGTCGACCTCGACGCCGAGCAGCGCGGCGGTCAGCAGCGGGAAGATCAGCAGGATCAGGACGCTGGTCACGAGGATGTTCCACGTGAAGATCGGCATCCGGAACATCGTCATGCCGGGTGCGCGCAGACACACGACCGTCGTGACCATGTTGACCGCACCCAGGATGGTGCCCAGACCACCGACGCCCAGGCCCAGGATCCACAGGTCGGCGCCGACGCCGGGCGAGTGGATGTCATTGGTCAGCGGGACGTAGGCGGTCCAGCCGAAGTCGGC
>DLKD01000158.1:3368-4415 GCA_002477755.1 Gordonia sp. UBA7599 | reverse complement strand
AAGCCCCAGGTCGCCTACCGCGAGACCATTCGCAAGGCCGTGGAGAAGCACGAATACACCCACAAGAAGCAGACCGGTGGCTCGGGTCAGTTCGCCAAGGTCATCATCAAGCTGGAGCCCCTCGTGGACGCCGAAGATGGTGCGACCTACGAATTCGACAACGCCGTCACCGGTGGTCGTGTCCCGCGCGAGTACATCCCGTCGGTGGATGCCGGTGCGCAGGACGCGATGCAGTACGGCGTTCTCGCCGGCTACCCGCTGGTCAACTTGAAGGTCACCCTGCTCGACGGTCAGTACCACGACGTCGACTCGTCGGAAATGGCCTTCAAGATCGCCGGCGCACAGGCTCTGAAAGAGGCTGCGCGCATGGCTAACCCGGTCATCCTGGAGCCGATCATGGCCGTTGAGGTCACGACTCCGGAGGACTACATGGGTGATGTGATCGGCGACCTGAACTCCCGCCGTGGCCAGATCCAGGCCATGGAGGAGCGCAGCGGTGCCCGTGTCGTCAAGGCGCAGGTTCCGCTGTCGGAGATGTTCGGCTACATCGGAGACCTTCGGTCGAAGACTCAGGGCCGGGCAAACTACTCCATGGTCTTCGACTCGTACGCCGAGGTTCCGGCGAACGTGTCGAAGGAGATCATCGCAAAGGCGACGGGCGAGTAATCGTCCCCGCCTGCGGGCTGCGCCTCGGCGCGAAAACAACGAAAGATAACCAACCGCTGTCGGGAACCACTCGGCAGAGATAACAGTCCAGGAGGACACAAGTGGGCAAGGCGAAGTTCGAGCGGACCAAGCCGCACGTGAACATCGGCACCATCGGTCACGTCGACCACGGCAAGACCACCACCACGGCCGCCATCACCAAGGTGCTGGCCGACAAGTACCCGGATCTCAACGAGAGCTTCGCGTTCGACCAGATCGACAAGGCTCCCGAGGAGAAGGCTCGTGGTATCACGATCAACATCTCCCACGTCGAGTACCAGACCGACAAGCGCCACTACGCGCACGTCGATGCTCCGGGTCACGCCGACTACATCAAGAACA
>DLKD01000158.1:2552-3225 GCA_002477755.1 Gordonia sp. UBA7599 | reverse complement strand
GGACGGCGCGATCCTGGTCGTGGCCGCCACCGACGGCCCGATGCCGCAGACCCGCGAGCACGTGCTGCTCGCCCGTCAGGTGGGTGTCCCCTACATCCTCGTCGCGCTGAACAAGGCCGACATGGTCGACGACGAGGAGATCATGGAGCTCGTCGAGATGGAGGTCCGCGAACTGCTGGCCGCCCAGGAGTTCGACGAGGACGCCCCGGTCATCCCGATCTCGGCGCTCAAGGCGCTCGAGGGCGACGAGAAGTGGGTCAAGTCGATCGAGGACCTCATGCAGGCCGTCGACGACTCGGTTCCGGATCCCGTGCGTGAGACCGACAAGCCGTTCCTGATGCCCGTCGAGGACGTCTTCACCATCACCGGCCGCGGCACCGTGGTCACCGGTCGTGTGGAGCGCGGCGAGATCAACGTGAACGCCGAGGTCGAGATCGTCGGTATCCGCGAGGGGTCGCAGAAGACCACCGTCACCGGCATCGAGATGTTCCACAAGCTGCTCGACTCGGCCCAGGCCGGCGACAACGCCGGTCTGCTGCTGCGCGGCCTCAAGCGTGAGGACGTGGAGCGCGGTCAGGTCGTCGTGGCGCCGGGCACCACGACTCCGCACACGGAGTTCGAGGGCCAGGCCTACATCCTGAGCAAGGACGAGGGCGGCCGTCACACGCCGTTC
>DLKD01000158.1:0-2404 GCA_002477755.1 Gordonia sp. UBA7599 | reverse complement strand
ACTTCCGCACCACGGACGTGACCGGTGTCGTGACCCTCCCCGAGGGCACCGAGATGGTCATGCCGGGCGACAACACCGAGATGCTGGTCAAGCTGATCCAGCCGGTCGCCATGGACGAGGGCCTGCGCTTCGCGATCCGCGAGGGTGGCCGCACCGTTGGTGCCGGCCGCGTCACCAAGATCATCAAGTGATCTAGGTAGTAAGCGCTGAAACGGCGCCCATCCCTTCGGGGGTGGGCGCCGTTTCGCTTTGTCTGTCCGACGTTAGGCTCGATGCCGTGCATGTGGTGAAGCGGGGACCGGTCGACCTGGCGGTGCGGTGCTCGGGCGAGGACGACGGCACGCCGGTCCTGCTCGTGCACGGGATGGGCAGTGACCACACGACGTGGCGCAAGGTCGCCGGCGCACTGCGCGCGCAGGGGCGTCGCGTGGCCGCAGTTGACCTGCGCGGACACGGCCGCAGCGGGCGAGCGGGCAGCTATCGCCTGGATGACTTCCGCGATGACCTGCGGGCCGTCGTCGACGATCTCGGAGCCGATCGCGTCGACGTCGTCGCGCACTCGCTCGGCGCCCAGGCGGCGCTGCGGATGGCGATGGCCGAACCGGAGCGGATCGGCGCGATGGTGCTCGAGGAGGTGCCACCGATGCCGCGCGACGAGGTCGACGTCGCCGAAGACATCGAACCGTCGGCGCCGCTGGGGGAGCGAGTGCGCGGACTGGTGTCGCTACTCGCCGATCCGCGACCGTACCTGATGTTCGACCGCCGCGTCCCCGGCGAGGTGCTCACTCAGTTCAAGCAGGCGGACCCGCAGTGGTGGGCGGATCTATCAGCCGTTGATGCGCCAGCGCTCGTTGTGTCCGGGGGAGCGCGGAGTTTCCTGCCCCCGCAGCACCTGGCGGCGGTCGTCGATGCGCTGCCCGCCGCACGGTTTCACACCATCGATGCCGGGCACAGCATCCACCAGAGAAGCCCGCGCGCATTCATCGATGCCGTCGTCGGACATCTTGCGTCCGGTCCGGCGTCGTAGGTCACCCCTTTCCGTCGGCGACCAGTTTGTCGCCCAGCGCGCGGACCGAGGTCATCATGAGGGCCATGTCCACCTGGTTGGGTGACTTGGCCTTCCCGTCGAGGTGGCGGTATTCGGTGGCGAGGGTGACCGCGAGGATCTCCGGTCGGCCCCACCGCGCCCACGGCGAGCTACGGAACTCCGCGGAGCGCAGCATGTGCAGCGCCGCCTTCTTCGCCGGCGTTCCCGCGTCATGGTGCGACTTCGCCTGCGACTGCACCCACTGGAAATAGGTGTGCAGATTGGTGACCTGCTCGATGGTGGTCAGCGGACCGTGGCCGGGAACGATGCCCTCTGGGGAGAACTTGAGGATGGCCTCGATGGCCTTGATCCAATTCTGGGTCGGCCCCTCCCACATGATCGGGGTCTGCTCGATGAACAGGATGTCGCCACCGAACACGACGCCGGCCTCGTGGTCGAACACCATCAGGTCGCCCGGAGTGTGGGCCGGTCCCACTTCCAGCAGTTCGATCTTGCGTCCGCCGACGGTGATCTCGGTCTGGCCGGTGAAGGTGGTGTCCGGGTAGCGGCGGCGCACCGAGAAGAACTCGAACGGTGCGAACTCGTGGTACCCCTCGCGCGCCGAGCGACCGGCCGGCCCGGGTAGGTGGGAGGCCGCCTTTAGGGCGACCTGGAGGGCACCGAGCGCCGCGGGCGTCTCGGTCTTCATGGCCTCTAAGGAGGCCGTGGAGGTGATGATCTGGGCGTCGGCGGGCATCAGTGCGTTGCCCCACCAGTGGTCGCCGTTGCTATGCGTGTTGACCACCGTGGTGATCGGCCGGTCCTTGATGTGGGGGCCGATGGCGTCGAGCATCCGCCGCGCCTGTTTGTGGTCCCAACAGGTGTCGATGATCAGCGTCGAGTCATCGCCGAGGACGACACCGACGTTGGCCTCGCCGAGCCCGCCGTTGGGTTGGAGGTAGGCGACCGAACCGTCGGCGACGGGGTGGACCCCGCCCTCGTAGTTGGCAGCCTCGCCATGCAGGGAACGTTCGGGAAAAGACATCACACGGACGAGAGTAGTGGCGGGCGTGGGGACCTATCCCCGGCGCGCCGCCAGCCCCGGGATGGTAAACAATCGGGCCGAGTTCGACCCGTTGATGTGCGGTTACTGCATTTAGCGTATTAGATTCCTTTAATGAGCGAATCGAGCTACCTGTTGGACGGCCGCGACATGGCTGTGCACGCGCCATGGGGAACGGTGTACGGACCGACCGATGTCAAGATCCGCGAGGGCGGGGTCACCGTCATCGAGGGCGTCGGCGGTCGGGGGCGCGCTTCGCTGATGCTGACCCTGGCCGGTCGGATGCGTCTGTCGGGCGTGTCAGATGGTCTGTG
>DLKD01000066.1 GCA_002477755.1 Gordonia sp. UBA7599 | reverse complement strand
ACAGACCATCTGACACGCCCCTCCATTCCGACCTCGTCCTGGCCACCCAGATCGGGACGACTGGTGTCGATACGGGCACCGGTTTCCCGCCCCGCCGCCCACAACTCGGCCAGATTCGCCGCGTTCGCACCGCTGGTCGCCGCACCACCCAGAATCGGGGCGGCCAACAACGACGCCACCGTTACCCCCAGACCCGTCGCCTCGGACTTGGCCTTAGTCACGGCAGTCTTCGCCGCACCCGCCGTCTCCGCCGCAGCGGCAATCGCCGTCGGCGCGACCGCATGATCGACCGGTGCCAACGCCGCGGCCACCTGCGCCGAGCGCTGCGCGCGCTGGGCCGTCACCGCGTCAGCAGCCGTTGAGGCTGCCGCCCCCAAAGTGTCCGACAGTGCACCGCGCGCACGCTTGGCCGCATTCCGACCCGACAACGCTGCGCCACCGCGCCGCGCAACACCCTGCGATTCTGGCTGGGTACCCGTAGCCGCCGTACCATCCGCCCCGGCTGCCCCACCGGGCGTCGCCGCACCCCGATGCGACCGCGCCCCCCACTTCGCACCCCACTGGTGCTGCTCACCACCTGCAGACGACGAACCGTCCTGAGCGGCAGCAGCGCCATCACCCGTCGACGGAGTCGGTGCGTGTCCTCCCCGACTCGAACCATCGCCACCGCGCTGGGCCCATGTGCCCTGACCATTGCCCCATGACTTGCCCGCCTGGCCCCACCGACTACCGCCGCCCGAACCTTGCGTGCCGTCACCGGACTGGCCGGCGTCGCCCTGACTACCACTCTGCCCAGCATCGCTCTGGCCGGCACCACTCTGGCCACTACCGCTGTCGCCGGCAGAACCCGCGCCGCTACCCGAGCCCGCAGCACCGGAACCATTGCCAGCTCCCGAGCCATTGCCGTGGCCAAAACCCTTGCCGTGACCCAAGCCCTTCCCATGGCCAAAGCTGCCTTTGCCACCAGCATGGCCACTCGAACTACTGGCCCCGCCACCACCGGAACCAGCACCGCCAGAAGCACCACCGGGCGAGGCGTTCGACGCGCCCCCACCCCCGCCGAGAAGGGCAACACTGATCGCCGCAGCAGCGGTCAACGTCTGAACACGATGCTTATCAATTCGAGCCATTCCAGTAATATAGGTCACACAATGGCGATCACAAGAAACTCATAGAGTCATTCCGCCATATATCCCTATTGTCCAAATTCTTCGTATTGCGATATATATCCGAGAACGGCCGTTAGACCCGTCCGGATTGTCCGGAATCGGCTCTACAGACCTCCGGTCAAAGCGTGCGTGATCAGCGGCGGGACGTCGGATCTGCCTTCGATAATCGCCACTAACGCGGACCGGCCGATGTGCGCTTCGAGTAGATCCGCCATCACATCGAATTGCTCGGCACGCATCTGCTCAAAAGGCACGCGCCCCGCCTCGAACCGCTTTCCCCTAACCGCGGCGACCCGCGTCAACAAATCGCGCCGCACCGCGTCGTTCTCCAACAACCCGTGCCAATGGGTGCCCCACAGATTCTCCCGCTCGACACCCTCGCCACCGTCGTCGGTGACGAGCCACGTCGCCTCCCCCGACTCCTCGACGACGCCGTGGTGGATCTCGTAGCCGGTCGCCTCGTGGCCCCAGACCCGTCCTGCGCTGCGTCGGACGGTCTTGGCCGCATCGAAGCGGACTGTTTGGTCCAGCAAGCCGATCCCCTCGACCACCCCGCTGCCCGACTCCACGTCGTCGACGATCCTGCGGCTCAGCATCTGGAATCCACCGCACACGGCCAGGATGGGATCACCGGTCGCAGCCCGATCCCGCAGCGCCACGTCGATACCCCGCCTGCGCAGCCAACCGAGGTCGTCGACGGTGGCCCGCGTCCCGGGCACGACGACGAGATCGGCCGCGGCGACGCTGGCCGCGTCATCGACCCACGTCACTTCGACGTCGGGCTCGCTGGCCAGCGCTTCCACGTCGGTGGTGTTGGAGACGCGCGGGAGACGGATCGCGGCGACGCGCAGGCTGCCCCCCTGTGAAGTCGCCGGTCCGACCCGCGCGCCGATCGAGACCGAGAGCGAGTCCTCACCGTCGAGCCAGAGCCGCGGCTCAAACGGCAGCACCCCGAGGGTGGGCCGGCCGCTCAGCTCCTCGAGCCGGTCGAGCCCGGGCGTCAACAGCCCGGGATCACCGCGGAACTTGTTGACCAAGTAGCCGCGCACGAGCCGCTGGTCGTCGGGATCGAGGATCGCGGTGGTACCGAAGAGGTGGGCCAGGGATCCACCTCGGTCGATGTCACTGACGACGACGACGGGTAGGTCGGCCGCCGAGGCGAGCCCGAGGTTGGCGATGTCGGAACCGCGCAGGTTGATCTCGGCTATCGAGCCGGCGCCCTCGACGACGACGACATCGAACTCATCGCGCAGCGCCGCAAGGTCGTCGAGCACCACGTCGCGAAGCCGTGTCCGCCACTGCGCGTAATCGGCCGCCCCGACCACTCCAGCGGTCTGCCCACGGACCACGACGTGGGACTGACGATCCGATCCCGGCTTGAGCAGCACCGGGTTGAACCGCACCGACGGCTCCAACCCCGCCGCCCGCGCCTGGGCGGCCTGCGCCCGGCCGATCTCCCCACCGTCGAGCGTCGCGACGGAATTGTTCGACATGTTCTGCGCCTTGAACGGCGCCACGCGGACACCCTCTCGCGCCAACAGGCGGCACAGGCCCGCGACGACCATCGACTTGCCGGCGTCGCTGGTGCAACCGCCGATCAGCACCGCACCGCGCATCGGCGCAGTCAGACGATGTCGGGATCGGGCAGGGTGAGGACCTCGGCACCATCGTCGGTGACGACGAGGGTGTGCTCGAATTGGGCGGTCCACTGCCGGTCGCGGGTCACGACCGTCCACCCATCGTCCCAGATCTCGTACGGCAGGCCCCCGAGGTTGATCATCGGCTCGATGGTGAACACCATGCCGGGCTCCAAAACGGTGTCCACGTTCGGCTGGTCGTAGTGCAGTACGACCAGCCCGTTGTGGAACGTCTCGCCGATCCCGTGGCCGGTGAAGTCGCGGACTACGTTGTAGCCGAAGCGGTTCGCGTACGCCTCGATGACACGGCCGACGACGTTGAGCTCGCGCCCGGGCTTCACCGCTTTGATGGCCCGGTCGGTGGCGATGCGGGTCCGCTCCACGAGATCGGCGGCCTCCTGGGAGACATTTCCGGCGAGGAACGTCGCGTTGGTGTCGCCGTGGCAGCCGTCGAAGAAGGCGGTCACATCGATGTTGACGATGTCACCGTCGGCGATCACCGTAGAATCGGGGATGCCGTGACAGATCACCTCGTTGAGCGACGTGCAGCACGACTTCGGGAAGCTCTTGTAGCCCAACGTCGACGGATAGGAGTCGTGGGCGATCAGATAGTCGTGCACGATGCCGTCGAGCTCGTCGGTCGTCACGCCGGGGGCGACGGCGGCACCGGCGGTAGCCAGCGCATTCGCGGCGATCTTGCTGGCGACGCGCACCCGCTCGATGATGTCGGGCGTCGCCACCCAGGGCTCGGCGCCCTCTTTGGCGGTCTTCTTGTCGACGTACTCGGGTCGCACGATGTGGCTGGGCACGGGCCGTCGAGGTGAGACGACGCCGGGGGCCAAGGGAGCGCGAACAGACATGGGGACCACTGTAGTGCCCTCGGCCGAGGCGATGCAGCCGACTAAGGGCGGCTGTACATGCCGTAATTCGGCGGTAGCGAGTTGAAGAAATCGCGGGTCACGCCGACGGCGTGCGTCGAGTCACCACCGCCGACGATCAGCGTCGCAAAGGCCAGGTCGCCGCGGTATCCGGCGAACCACGCGTGCGATCCGCCCGCGAACTCGGCTTCACCGGTCTTGGCGAAAATCGGTCCGAGACCGTTCACGACGGTGCCGGTGCCCTCGGTGACGACCGCGCGCATCATCGGCTTGACCTGGTCGTAGATCTTCGGGTCGACGGTGGGCCAAGGTCCGGTGACCTTGGTGGTGCGGCCGCGGATGAAGGTCGGGACCGGCGGGGACCCGTGGGCGATGGTCGCCGGGACCATCGCGAGGCCGAACGGCGACACCAGTACCTTGCCCTGGCCGAACCCGTCCTCGCTGCGCGCCACGATGTCGGGCGCGATTGGCACCGACCCGGACACGTTGGCCAGGCCGGGGATGTCGTAGACGCCGCCCAGGCCCATCGCCGCGGCCTGATAGGCGAGGTCAGACGGGCCCATCTGGCTGGCAAGGTGCGCAAACGTCGTGTTGCAGGACTGGGCGAAAGCACCGAGCAGCGGGACGCTGCCGAGAGAGAACTTGTCGTAGTTGGGGATCAGCCGCGATCCGATCTGGATCTCACCCGGGCAGGGGACGATCGACGACGGATGGGCGAGATTGGCGCGCACCGCGGCCGACGCGGTCACCATCTTGAACGTCGATCCCGGCGGGTAGAGGCCGTTGGTGGCGATCAACCCGTCGACGTCGGCGGCCTTATTCTGCGCAATCGCCAGGATGTTGCCCGTCGACGGCTGGATGACGACCATCGCCGCCTTGCGACCAGCCCCGTTTACCGCCCGCTGTGCTGCAGCCTGGACCGCGCGCGAGAGGGTCAGCGTCACGGCCGGCGACGGCTTCGGCGCATGGTCGTCGAGGATGCCGGCGGTCACACCGTTGGGGTTCACGACGTCGACGCGCCACCCGGGCGTTCCGGCGGTCTGGCCTTCGACGACCCTGCGCACCTGCGCCAGCAAGGCCGGCGCAAAACCGGGTTCGACGGGGAGCAGCTCGGCCTGGTCGGTGGCGACGATGCCGGGGATGGCCAACCGGTCGCGGATCTGGTCGAAATCACTGTGGCTCAATCGGATCAGCGAGTACGGCTTGCCGGTGGCGGTCGCTGTTTCCACGACGGACTGGACGTTGACCTTGGGGTTGAAGCGCGCGAGCGCCTCGAGTGCCCCGGTGAGGGAATCCAGTGGCTCGACGCCGGCCCGCAGCGCCGCCTTCGCGTCGAAACTGATCCCGACGACCGTGCCGTTGACCATGACGCGCGAACCGTCAGACTCGTTCACCTCGGCGCGCGGGGCCTCCAGTGTGCGGAACTTCAGGCGCTGATCGGCACCCAGCTCAGGGTGCAGGTTCGTCGGCATCCACCGCACCGACCAGCCGCTGTCGCCGCGGCTGGCCGCGACCTGCGCGGTGTAGCGCCATTCGCGCTTACCGGGCAGGTGCCACGTGTAGGTGACGTCGGCCAAGGCGTTGTCGACCGAGAGGCGCACTTTGCCCGTCGAATAGTCGAGTTTCTCGGCGTCGAGGCCGGCCCACATCTCGGCGATCGCCGTCGACGCGACGTCCGGACTGCCGGTCTGGGCGGCGGCACCCTTCACGTCGCGGGCGGCGAGGGCGTGCATGAAACGGTCGACGACGCGGCGCGGGTTGTCCTCGGCGGACCCGCAAGCGCTCAGCGACATGCCGACGACGGCAGCGACGGTGATCGCGACGGTCCGGGCGACTGCTTTCGAAGGTCTCATCACGGTTGATACTAGATGTGACGCATGTGATTGGTGTGACGCCACGCTGGGCTCACTCGGCGCGGATTCGGGCTCACTCGGCGCGGATTCGGGCTCGCTCGGCGCGGATTTGGGCTCAGTCGATGAGGACGGTCGCGAAGGTGCCGACCTGTTCGAACCCGACGGCCTCGTAGGCGCGGCGCGCGCACACGTTGAAATCGTTGACGTAGAGGCTAGGCGTCCGACCGTGTGCACGAATCGCGGCGGCGACGGCTGCGGTCCCCGCCTTGCCGAGGCCGGAGTCGCGGTACTCGGGGTCGACCCACACGCCCTGGATTTGGCCGACCGCGTGCGAGAGCGCACCGATCTCGGCCTTGAACACCACGCGCCCGTCATCGAACCGCGCGAACACCCGCCCCGCATCGATCAACCCGGCCAAGCGCTGCCGGTAGGCGCGCCCACCGTCGAAGGCACACGGGTCGACGCCGATCTCGGAGGTGAACATCTCCACCGCCGCGGGGAAGTAGGCCGACAGGTCGTCGCGGGTGACCAACCGGACCTCGGGGTCTTCGGCGATCCGCGGTGCGCGGCGCAGGGCCATCAGCGGTTGCACGGCGCGCACCTCGCGGGCCGAGCCCCAAGCCGGCTCGAGCCGTTCCCACAGCCCCAGCGCCAGCTCGGCGGGCCCGACGATGGACGAGCACTCGCGCGGGCGGGTCGACGCGGACTCCGCAAAGTAGTCGAGATCGGCGTCGGCGCCGACCAGTGGGATCAGGTTGGCGCCGGAGAAACACAGTGAGAACTCGGGGTCGTCGGCCGACCACAGCTGCCCGCCCAGCCAACGCGGTTCAATGCCGTAACTCTCGACACGGGCGGCGACCATGCAGGTGGCGACAGGGTCGGCGGCGAGGGCACGCGCCACCGCCAGTGCGTCGCTGGTCTGCAGCGGCTGTCGACGCCTGGTCAGCATGAACGGACTCCCTCCCGCGGTCCGGCGGCGCGCCGCGTCAGCTCACGGTGACGACGGGTGCGCCGGTTCCAGTGTCGCCCGTTTCCTCGGCGATTCGCAGGGCTTCCTCGATTAACGTCTCGACGATCTGCGACTCCGGCACTGTCTTGATGACCTCGCCCTTGACGAAGATCTGGCCTTTGCCGTTGCCGGAGGCGACACCCAGGTCTGCCTCCCGGGCCTCCCCCGGCCCGTTGACGACACAGCCCATGACGGCGACGCGCAGCGGCACCTCCATGCCGTCGAGCCCGGCGGTCACTTCCTCGGCCAGCTTGTACACGTCGACCTGGGCGCGTCCGCACGACGGGCAGGACACGATCTCCAGCCGACGGGGCCGCAGGTTGAGCGACTGCAGGATCGCATCGCCGACCTTGATCTCCTCGACCGGCGGCGCCGACAGGGACACGCGGATCGTGTCGCCGATCCCCTCCGATAGCAGCGCCCCGAAGGCGACGGCCGACTTGATGGTGCCCTGGAACGCGGGGCCGGCCTCGGTGACGCCCAAATGCAGCGGGTAGTCGCACTGCGCGGCGAGCTGGCGGTAGGCCTCGACCATGATGACGGGGTCGTTGTGCTTGACGGAGATCTTGATGTCGCCGAAGCCGTGCTCCTCGAACAGCGACGCCTCCCACAGCGCCGATTCGACGAGGGCCTCCGGCGTCGCCTTGCCGTACTTCTCCATCATCCGCTTGTCCAGCGAACCGGCGTTGACGCCGATGCGGATCGGGATGCCGGCAGCTCCGGCGGCCTGCGCGACCTCCTTGACCCGGCCGTCGAACTCCTTGATGTTGCCGGGGTTCACGCGCACCGCCGCACAGCCCGCATCGATCGCGGCGAAGATGTACTTCGGCTGGAAATGGATGTCGGCGATCACCGGGATGTTGGCCTTGCGGGCGATCTCCGGCAGTGCGTCGGCGTCCTCCTGGCGGGGACAGGCCACGCGCACGATGTCGCACCCGGAAGCGGTCAGCTGCGCGATCTGCTGCAGCGTCGCGTTGATGTCGTGCGTCTTGGTCGTGGTCATCGATTGCACCGAGATGGGGCTATCGCTGCCGACGCCGACATCGCCGACGCGGATCTGCCGGGTCTTGCGGCGTGGCGCCAGCACGGGCGGCGGTGCCGCGGGCATGCCGAGCCCGATGGCGAGGGGGGCTGAATCACTGGTCATGTGGGCCTCAGAAAAGCTTGATCGGATTGATGATGTCGGCGGTGAGGGTGAGCACCATGAATGCGCCCATCACCGCGACCACTGTGTAGGTCAGCGGCATCAGCTTCATGTAGTCGACCGGCCCGGCCGCGATCTTGCCGCGACGTCGGCGCAGCGCATTACGAACCTTCTCGTAGGCGACGACCGCCATGTGCCCACCGTCGAGCGGCAGCAGCGGCACCAGGTTGAACAGCCCGAGGAAGAAGTTGATGCTGATGAGCAGGCCGATGAACAGCTCCCAGACGCCCTGCTCGACCGCCTCGCCGCCGATCACCGAGGCGCCCCACACGCTGATCGGCGTGTCCGCCGACCGCTCGCCGCCGGTCACCGCGGTCCACAGGGCGCCGATCTTCGTCGGCAGCGACACCAGTGCGTCCCAGGTTGCCGAGATCATGTCGCCGGTGAACGCGACCGACGCGGGGATGGCGGAGAGCACGTTGTACTTGACCGGCATCGGCGGGCCCGGGTACTTCAACCCGATCATCTGACGCTGCTGGGTCGTCGTGGTGCCGTTGGGCCCGGGTCCGGTGATGGTGACCGGGGTCGGGGTGACGGTCAGGTTCAGCAGCTTGCCGTCGCGGTCCACGCCGAGCGCGACCGGTCCGGTTGCTGCGGCCAACAGCGGGGTGACCTCGGCGGCCTTGCTCACCGGCTTGCCATTGACCGAGACGATCTTGTCCCCGGCCCGCAGCCCGGCCGCGGCGGCCGGTCCGGGGCCGGTGCAGGGAACGGCGTTCTCGCCCTGCTCATTGAGCTGGGGCGCCACGCAGAACGTCGATGCGACGACGGCGGGCGTTGGCTCCGGGTGCAGGTTCGGCAACCCCCAGCCGACGGCGAGCACGATGATCAGTAGAAAGCCGAGGATGAAGTTCTGCAGCGGACCTGCGACAAGGACGACGAGGCGCTTCCACGGCTTCTGCTTGTACATCGCGCGCGACTCCTCGTCGGCGCTCAGGTCCTCGTAGGGCGTCATCCCGGCGATGTCGCAGAACCCGCCGGCGGGGATGGCCTTGAAGCCGTATTCGGTCTCACCGCGCCGGGTCGACCACAGGGTGGGTCCGAAGCCGACGAAGTAGCGGCGCACCTTCATCCCGGTGGCCTGCGCGGCCCACATGTGGCCGCATTCGTGCCAGGCCACCGACAAGACCAACGCGATCGCGAATCCCGCGACGCCGAGGGCAAAGCTCACTGGTTCAACTCCGTTGCTCCCACCACCGCGGCGGCCCGGGTGCGGGCCCACTGATCAGCGGCGAATACCTCGTCCACACTACCCGGCGGTGAGCGCCACTCGTCGGCTGCGGCGAGCACCTCGGCAATGGTCGGGACGATCCGGTCGAACCGCAGTGCACCGTCGAGGAAGGCCTGGGCGGCGACCTCGTTGGCGGCGTTGTAGACCGCGGTCAGGCTGCCGCCGGCCGTGCCGGCCTCCCGTGCGACGCGGATCGCCGGGAACACCTCGTCGTCGACGGGTTCGAAGGTCCAGGCCGAGGCGGTGGAGAAATCACACGCGGTCGACGACCCGGGCACACGGTCGGGCCAGCCCAATGCCAGGGCGATCGGCAGCTTCATCGACGGCGGTGAGGCCTTCGCGATGGTCGCCCCGTCGACGAAGGTGACCATCGAGTGGACGATCGACTGCGGGTGCACGGTCACATCGATCCGGTCGTAGGGCACATCGAACAGCAGGTGCGCCTCGATCACCTCGAGCGCCTTGTTGACCAGGGTCGCCGAGTTCAGGGTGATCATCGGCCCCATCGACCAGGTCGGGTGCTTGCCCGCCTGTTCCGGTGTGACGTCGCGCAACTGCTCGGCGCTCCAGCCGCGGAACGGGCCGCCCGACGCGGTCAGGACGAGGCGGTCGACCTCGGCGGCACTGCCGCCGCGCAGGCACTGGGCAATTGCGGAATGCTCGGAGTCCACCGGCACGATCTGGCCCGGCGCCGCCGCGTCCATGACCAGCGATCCCCCGGCCACCAGTGACTCCTTGTTGGCCAGCGCCAGCCGGGCACCCGAGGCGAGGACCGCCAGACTGGGCGCCAGGCCGCGCGCCCCGACCACCGCGTTGAGGACTATGTCGGCGGGCACGGCGCCCACGAGGTCGACCATCGCATCAGGACCGCTCAGGACGGGACCACCGAGGGCCTCGGCAACCTGCCCGGCGGTGGCTTCATCGGCGACGGCGATCGCCGACGGCCCGATCCCGAATGCCTTCGCCTGCGCGATGAGGGCGTCGGGATTGCCGCCGCCGGCGCCGAGCCCGACGACGCGGAAGCGCTCGGGGTGCTCGGCGATCACTTCCAGCGCCTGGGTGCCGATCGACCCGGTCGATCCGAGAATCAGTACGCGTGTGGCCACATCCACATTCTCCCCCATCCACCGCAGCGAACCGAACGCCGGTTATGATGACAGCCAGCAGCCCGTCCATCGTCGAAGGAGCCGTCCCGTGGCCAGCACCGAGGTTGATCACCCCACCGTTGACACCGGATGGGTCCGCGAGCCCGTCGCAGCACCGTCGGCACGGTTCGGCTGGCACGGCTTCGGCCGCAAGTCGGCGTCGCTCGCCGGTGTGCTCGTCATCATCGCGCTGCTCGGCATGACGATCGGCAACCACGAGGGCCATGTCGAGGACTTCTTCCTCGTCGGTATCGCCGTCATCGTCGCTGTTCTCCTGTTGAAGAACACGATCTGGCCCGGGCGTAGCGAAGCCGCCTGACCGCTAGCGGTCTTCTGCGGCCAGCTGACCACAAGCGGCCGCAATCTCTTGCCCACGCGTGTCGCGCACTGTGCAGGAAACACCCTGTTCGCGCACGCGCGCGACGAATTCCCGTTCCACCGGTTTGGGGCTGGCGTCCCATTCTGAGCCCGGAGTCGGGTTGAGTGGGATCAGGTTGACGTGCACCAGCGAGCCGAGTGCCTCCCGCAGCTTGGCGCCGAGCATGTCCGCGCGCCACGGCTGGTCGTTGACGTCGCGGATGAGGGCGTACTCGATCGAGACCCGCCGGCCGGTGGTGTCGGCGTAATAGCGCGCGGCTTCCAGGACCTCGGCCACCGACCAGCGGTTGTTCACCGGGACCAGGGTGTCGCGCAGCTCGTCGTCGGGGGTGTGCAGTGAGACGGCCAGCGTGACCGACATGCCCTCGTCGGCCAGCCGCCGGATCGCCGGTGCCAGGCCTACCGTCGACACCGTCACCGACCGCGCCGAGATTCCGAGACCCTGCGGGGCGGGCGAGATGATCTTGCGGACCGCGTCGACGACCCGCTTGTAGTTCGCCAGCGGCTCCCCCATGCCCATGAAGACGACGTTGGACAGCCGGCCCGGTTCGCCGAACTCACCGTCGCGCAGGGTGCGCGCCGCGGAGCGGACCTGATCGACGATCTCGGCGGTCGACAGGTTGCGGTCGAGGCCGCCCTGCCCCGTCGCGCAGAACGGGCAAGCCATTCCGCAACCAGCCTGCGACGAGATGCACAGCGTGTTGCGCTCCGGATAACGCATCAGGACGCTCTCCAACAGAGTGCCGTCGTGCAGCCGCCACAGCGTCTTGCGCGTCGTGTGGTCGTCGGTGTCGATGGTGCGCACCGGCGTCATCAGCGACGGGAAGAGCTGCTCACCGACGTCGGCGCGCACGCCCGCCGGAAGATCGGTCATCTCCGCGACGTCGGCGTTGAACCGGCCGTAATACTGGTTGGCCAGCTGCTTGGCGCGGAACTTCGGCAGGCCAAGCTTCTCGACGGCGGCCGCAGCCTCCTCCGGCGAGAGGTCGGCGAAGTGGGTGGGCGGCTTTCCTCGCTTGGGTGCGTCGAACACCAGGGGCAAGGAAGTCATGGGTGCCATTGTCCCATGCACCGCCCCACGTTCTCGAATCCCGAATCGGCGCATCGACGACGGCGGCTCGGTGCGGCGCCGGTCGGTACGCTCGAAAATGGCAGATCATTGGAGGAAGCAATGAAGGCAGTTGTCGTCACGGGACCCGATCTGGCCCCCGTTTACGCCGATTTCCCCGACCCGACACCGGGCGACGGATTCGTCGTCGCCGACTTGGTCGCGGCCGGGATCCACAACATCGTCCGCAGCCGCGCGTCGGGCCGGCACTACAGCTCCACGGCGGTGTGGCCGCTGATCCCGGGCATCGACGCCGTTGTGCGCACCGGCGACGGACGCCTCGTCTACACCGCCACGCAGGCCGTGCCCTACGGGACGATGGCCGAACACATCCCCACCTCCGAAGCCTTCGCCATCGCGGTCCCAGAAGGGACCGACCCGCTGGCGGTGGCCGCTGGATGCAACCCCGGCCTCGCCTCCTGGATGCCGCTACGCAGTCGACGTGACGCGCTGGCCGACTCCGGCGGGCTGGCGACCGTGCTGGTACTCGGGGTCACGGGCATGGCCGGGCGGATCGCCGTCGACAACGCGCTGGCGATGGGTGCGACGACGGTCGTCGGCGTCGGGCGCAACAGCGAAGTGCTCGAGGAACTCACGCGGACGCACGGACCGGCCCTGCGGACGGTCGCGCTCACCGGAACCGATGGCGACGCCGACGCCATTCGTGATGCTCTCGAAGGACAGGCCCCGACGACGGTGATCGACTTCCTGTGGGGACCGGTCGCGGAGCAGACCTTCGCGGCTGTGGGATCCCTCTCCGACGACACCGCTGTCGCCCACATCGAGATCGGCACGATGGCCGGGGCCGACGCCTCGGTTCCCGGAGCACTGTTGCGCAGCCGCCACTACACCCTGAGCGGAAGCGGGTTGGGCAGCGTCGACGTGTCCGCCATCTTCACGGGGATTGCCGAATTCATCGACCGGATCGGCGACGGTGCCGTGACAGTCCCCTACACGTCGTTCCCGCTGTCTCAGGTCGAGCAGGCATGGGTGTACAGCGGGCCCGAGAGGGCCGTCGTCGTACCTGGCTGAACCCGGTCTACCAGCGCCGAAGTCAGAGCAGCGCCGAGAGCACCGCCCACACGACGAACGCGCAGGGCAGCAGGGAGTCCAAGCGGTCCATGATGCCGCCGTGGCCGGGCAACAGGGTGCCCATGTCCTTGATCTCCAGGTCGCGTTTGACCTGGGACTCCACGAGGTCGCCGAGGGTGGCGCAGAAGACCAAGCCGATGCCGAGGATCACGCCGATCCACCACTGGCTGTCGAGGAGGAACACGACGCAGCAGATCGCGCCGACGATGCCGAAGGTCAGCGACCCGGCGAACCCCTCCCAGGACTTCTTGGGACTGATCGCGGGCACCATCGGATGCTTGCCGAACAGCACACCGGCGGCGTACCCGCCAACGTCGGAGCAGACGACGACGATCATCAGCGTGAACACGCGCTGAGCACCGTGGTCCTGCAGGACCATGTCGGTGGCGAATGACGCCAACACCGGGATCCAGAGCAGCACCAGCACCGACGCCGAGAGGTCGCGCAGATAGCCGACCGGCGCCGCATTCAACCCCTGGGACAGCAGGCGCCACACCATGACGATCAGGACCGTCGAGGCCAGGGCTACCAGCACACCGGTGGTGCGCCATTGCCACGAGGACGCAATGATTGCGGCGGTGCCGGCCAGCAGCGGGATCACCGGGACGTCGAATCCGCCCTCCTGCAGTCGCTTGACGACCTCCCACGTCGCAATGAGCATCGCGATGCCGACGACCAGGTACCACCACTCCGAGGCGAAGATGAGGACGGCGATACACATACCGCCGAGTGCGAGCCCGACGCCGATCGCCGCGGGAAGGTTGCGCCCGGCCTTCGATTTCGGCGCCTGCGCCGCTGCAGCGGCCGTATGTGCTGGAGGTTTGCTCATCGTGTGGGCCCGCTCAGACTTCGAGCAGTTCGCCTTCCTTGTGCTTCACGAGCTCGTCGACCTGCGCGACGTAGCCGGCGGTCGTCTTGTCGAGTTCCTTTTCGGCGCGCACAACCTCGTCCTCGCCGGCCTCGCCGTCTTTCTGGATGCGCTTGAGCTCGTCGACCGCTTTGCGCCGCACGTTGCGGATGGCGACCTTGGCGTCCTCGCCCTTGGCCTTGGCCTGCTTGACGAGTTCTTTGCGACGGTCCTCGGTGAGCTGCGGAATCGACACGCGGATGAGGTTGCCGTCGTTGGTCGGGTTGACGCCGAGGTCGGAGTTGCGGATGGCCGTCTCGATGTCGCCGAGCGAGGACTGCTCGTAGGGCTTGATCACCACCAAACGCGCTTCGGGCGTAGTGATGCTGGCCACCTGGGTGACCGGCGTCGGCGCACCGTAGTAGTCGATGACGACCCGGTTGAACATCGACGGATTGGCCCGACCCGTACGGATCGAACCCATGTCGTCCTTCGCCCGGGAGACGGCCTTCTCCATCTTCTCCTCGGCGTCGAACAATGCTTCGTCAATCATCGGTTCTGCAGTCTCCTAGGTCGTCACGAGGGTGCCGATGCGCTCACCGGCGATAGCGCGCGCAATGTTTCCCTCCGTCAACAAATTGAACACCAACATCGGCATCTTGTTGTCCATACAGAGGCTGAACGCGGTGGCATCGGCAACCTTGAGCCCCTGTTCCAGTACCTCGCGGTGGCTGATCTCGGTGAACATCGTCGCTTCCGGGTCTTCCCGCGGATCCGCGGTGAACACACCGTCGACCGCCTTGGCCATCAGGACCACCTCGGCCTTGATCTCCAACGCGCGCTGGGCGGCGGTGGTGTCGGTCGAGAAGTACGGCATACCCATGCCGGCGCCGAAGATGACGACACGACCCTTCTCCAGATGGCGCACCGCCCGCAGCGGCAGGTACGGCTCGGCCACCTGGCCCATCGTGATCGCCGTCTGGACGCGGGTGGTCACGCCGCGCTTCTCCAGGAAGTCCTGCAACGCCAGGCAGTTCATCACCGTGCCGAGCATGCCCATGTAGTCCGAGCGCGAGCGGTCGAGGCCGCGCTGCTGCAGTTCGGCACCGCGGAAGAAGTTGCCGCCACCGATGACGACGGCGATCTGCGCACCGGTCGCCACGACCTCGGCAATCTGGTCGGCCACCGCGGCGACGACATCGGGGTCGAGGCCGACCTCTCCGCCGCCGAACATCTCGCCGCCCAGCTTCAGCAGAACCCGGTGATAGCCGTGTCGTGCGGTTTCATCGCCAGCGACAGTGTTGTCTCCCGACCCGGTCATGTGATTCCTCGCCGTCCTGCGTCAGTGGGGCACGCTGCCTGTACTACCGTCGTCGCGGCCCTCGCGGGCACCGCGCACACCCGTCTCATCTTAGGGTGCGAACTGCAAAGCCCCGCCCCCGACCTGTCGGACGGGGGCGGGGCTTTGCCGTTGAACGCGTCGTGCGGTTAGCGCAGTCCCGTTAGGACTGGCCCACCTCGAAGCGGGTGAAGGCCTTCACCTCGACACCCGCGTCGGACAGGATCGCTCCGACGGTCTTCTTGGAGTCGGTGACCGACGGCTGGTCGACCAGGACGACGTCCTTGTAGTAGCCGGTCAGACGACCCTCGACGATCTTGGGCAGCGCCTGCTCGGGCTTGCCCTCCTCGCGAGCGGTCTGCTCGGCAATACGGCGCTCGTCGGCGACGACGTCCGCGGGGACCTCGTCGCGGCTCGCGTAGCGGGCCTTGAGCGCGGCGACCTGCATGGCAGCCCCGCGGGCGGCCTCGGCCGCAGCCTCGCCGTCACCGGTGTAGGACACCAGGACGCCGACCCCGGGGGGCAGGTCCGATGCACGCTTGTGCAGGTACGTCGCCACCGGGCCGTCGTAGAAGACGACGCGGCGCAGCTCGAGCTTCTCGCCGATCTTGGCCGAGAGTGCCGCGATGGCGTCGGCGACGGTGCCGTCGCCCAGCGCGGCAGCCTTGAGCTCGTCGACGTCGCTGGTCTTGGCGGCCAGCGCGGCGTCGAGGACCTGGTCGGCGAGAGCCTGGAACTCGTCGTTCTTGGCGACGAAGTCGGTCTCGCTGTTGAGCTCGATCATCGCACCGTCGCGCGCGGCGACGAGACCCTCGGCAGTGGAGCGCTCAGCGCGCTTGCCCACGTCCTTGGCACCCTTGATGCGCAGTTCCTCGACGGCCTTGTCGAAATCGCCGTCGTTGTTGGCCAGGGCGT
>DLKD01000057.1 GCA_002477755.1 Gordonia sp. UBA7599 | reverse complement strand
CGGCCTACGACTTCAACGACGACATCATCGAGCCGGGTGCGCGCTTCTTGGCTGCCATCGCGATGCGGGCGCTGGCGGACCTCGTCGCGTGACGAGATGATGCTGGCGATATCCTGGAGTTCACCTGGGAGTCTCCTGTCAGTCGTGTGAGGTCCTTCACAAGACGCTGGAGATCGTTGTAACGCGACGCTGCCCGTGGGTTAGGCTCCCCTTACAAGAAGACTTACGCAATTCGGGCATGGTCCGGGCGCGATCGATTTTCGGGGGAGCAAGTGGGACGAGCAAGGATGCGGGCGGGAGCGTCGTCGAAGTTGTGGGTGCGCGGAGTCGCCGTGGCGACGCTGAGCGTCTTCGCCATCGCCACCATCACGGGCAACGGCTCGGCCGCCGCCGTCACACAGAACCCTGCGCTGCTGTATCAGAACCAGGTCGCCAAGAAGGCCAAGCCGAAGGCCGAGCCCAAGATGGAGACCTACCAACAGCGCATCGACCGGATCGCCCGGTCACCGCACTCGATGCTGCGCCCGCTGAAGGAGAACGCCGACAAGGCGACGGTGTGCGTCTCCGGTGAGTTCACCACCTTGCGCGTCGTCTACGACTCGCTGTGGGAATCGATCTACCCGATCCTGCCCAGGGAACTGCAGGGGCCCGCGCACGGCGCCAAGGCCGCCGCGCACCGCGACATGGCCAAGATCCACGTCTCGACCCTGGCCGTCTCCGACAACCCGATGGCCCACGGTGCCGACCGGAGCAAGAACGGCGGCGCACGCTACCGCACCGCCACGTCGGCGTGGATCGTCGACAGCCTTCTCAAGATCCGCGACGGCAAGCAGAACGAGGCCATCGCGCTGGAGAACATCACGCTGCAGCAGGCGGTGGAGACAGCGTGGCTCTACCTCTTCGCCACGGTGGTCGCCCCGCTGCGCATCGGTGCCGCGTTCCTCCCGTACAGCGGTGCCGTCCTCGGCGGCGAGGGCGACCTCGTCAGCCTGCCCGGTTCGGCCGGGCCGATCCCGGCCGGGCTGTGGGGCTTCATCACCGGCTACCTCACTGGTCTGACCTCGTACAACACCCTGCTGAACATCGGGTTCGCCGGCTGGCAGCTCGTCGCGACGTACGTGTACCAGGCCATCTCCAACGCGTTCATCAACCAGTGCGTCGCGCGTGTGACCGCGCAGCAGCGCGATGCTGCCGGCAAACCGAGCGACACCGTCAAATACAACATCCCGATCCCGGCGATCATTCAGGGCGCGGCTGACCAGCTCGCGCTCGCCGACGCCCAGACGTGCAAGCCGGTCAGCAGCCTGCCGCTGAGCCGGATCGTGCTGCGGACTTCTGCGCACGTCGAGAGCCTGGCCGTCGGCCCGGCGCAGAAGCGGCAGGTCCGCGACGCCACCCGCGACATCCTGGGGCGGATGCGCGCCATCCGTGTCCCGCACAACCTGATCCCGGCCGATCCGGCTGATTTCAGTCTCAACGAGCAGCTTGCCTCGTTGTTCGCGGGCATCTTCGTCCCGTACGTCGGCGGTGCGCCCTTCGACGTGCTGATCGGTCTGAACAACAACCATGCGAACGGGGCGAACTTCGGTGAGACGGTGTCGCTGGCCGACCTCACGGTGACCAAGACGCTGACCGCCGCGTACTACGTCTACTACTTGTCCCTCTGGCTGTTCGGCCAGATCGGCGGCCAGGTGGAGGGCGCAGTGCTGGGCGCACTCTTCCCGTGGCTACCCGCCGCCGGGGAGCGGGGCGCGGTGTCGATCACCAAGATCCTGGTCGTCTTGGCGAACCTTCCGCTGGTCCACGGCCTGGTGAACTTTCACAACGTCATGCGCTCGATGTGCTTCCGCGAGGACGACACCACCGGTACCGGCCGAGGCGCGCAGTACCGCAAGGACACGGCGAAGATGCCCGAGCCGTTGACCCCGGCGGAGCAGCGGGCGCTGCAGCGCAAACTCAAGGTTCAGCGTGCCAAGGCCAAGCGTCCGAAGAGCCGCAACAGCACTGCGAAGCGCCCGAATAGCACCGAGCCCGTCCAGAACGGGACCAAGTCCGTCCAGAACGGGACCAAGCCGGCCGAGCGCTGACCAGTATCAGCACAGCCCGGCCTTGAGTGCTGGCACTCTCAGGTATAGAGTGCTAGGTGGCACTGCGAAGAGCCCACGTTCACCCGCGACGACGGGGGCTTGTCCGAGCAGGGCCACAAACGTCATCATTTTTCGTTCAGGAATGAAAGTAGAGGACTCACATCGTGGCGAGTGTGAACATCAAGCCGCTTGAGGACAAGATCCTGGTCCAGGCGATCGAGGCTGAGACCACCACCGCTTCTGGCCTGGTGATCCCGGACACGGCGAAGGAAAAGCCCTCCGAGGGCAAGGTCATCGCAGTCGGCCCGGGCCGCTGGGACGACGAGGGCGAGAACCGGATTCCGGTTGACGTCGCCGAGGGCGACACCGTGATCTACAGCAAGTACGGCGGGACCGAGATCAAGTACGACGGTCAGGAGTACCTGATCCTCTCGGCGCGCGACGTGCTCGCGGTCATCGGCTGACCCGACCGCACAGACGACGAGATCCGCCCCGATTCCCGCAAGGGAACCGGGGCGGATCTCTTTGTCTGTGATGTCGGTTGTCTGTGACGTCAGCCGGCGAGGTTTCCGCGCCGACCGCGGCTCTTGAGGATCATCGCGCGCTCTGCCTCGCCCAAGCCGCCCCAGATGCCGTAGGGCTCGCCGACGCGCAGGGCGTGCTCGCGGCACTGCACGAGGACGGGGCAGGCGTGGCACAGTTCCTTGGCGCGCTGCTCGCGGCGCAGCCGAGCGTTGCCGCGCTCGCCGTCGGGGTGGAAGAAGACAGACGACGCGGCACCGCGGCAGGTGCCGAGGCGCTGCCAATCCCAGATATCGGCGTTGGGTCCGGGCAGGTGGGGGATCGACATGGCGCGCCTCCTTGTGAGTTCTTTGCGGGCCCCTTATGGCCCTATCCGAGTGCCCTTGTGGGGCGCTCGTGGGGCCACAGTAAACAGCCGAACCGACGTAAGTCAATTTCGTGAATGTGTGATCTTTGCTAGCAAAAATTGGCATGGATTTAACGTTTGCGTTACTGGTCAGAAGCTTTTCAATCTGATACTAAAAGGCGGTCCAAAAGCGTCGGATAACGTATTCCGGATGGGCGATCCAACGGTGGCGCGGGAGTTGTGGGAGCGTGCCGTGGCACTCGGCGCGGCCGGCGCGGTCGCGCGGGCGAAATCGATTCTCGACGATGCTGATGCGGTGGTCGGTTCCTCGCGCAACCCCCTCGGTCAGGCGGTGCGCTCGCTCGGGCAGAGCACACGCGCCTCGTGGCTGCGGCAGTCCGGCCGTCACGTTGCCGCACAGGGGCCCGACGGCCGTGCCGCCCTCATTGCCGCTCGGGCCTTCGCTGCGCTACGCGACGGCGAATGGGTGCGTGCCGCCCTCGGCGACGCCCTCATCGGATTGGCGGCCGATAACCTCGGACTCGGGCGGTTTGATGCGTCGACGCGACTGCTCGTCCGCGCCGGCGAGGTCTTGGGGTTGCCCGGCGAGGGGCCTACGGGCGAATGGATCGTCGCGGGCCGGGTCGCGCTGCGGTGGCACTGGGTCAGCGCCGAGAACGCGCTCTACCGCGGTGACCCCGCAACAGGTCAGAGGCGGGCCCAGGAGGCGCAGCGTCTCGCGGCGGACTGCCCGTCGACACACCACCGGATAAAGACGCGGCTCATCGTCGCGGCCGCGACCGCCGCGAGTGGTGATCTCGATGCCTCGCAGGATGCAGCGCGCACCGTCGTCGACGACGCCGAGCAGGCCGGGCTTACACCGCTGCGGTGGGCCGGATGGCAGCTGATCGCCGGAATCGCCCCGTCGGAGCGGGCACACCGGGAGATCGAGGAGACGACTGCTCTATTGCGTGCAACCGGGTTTTTCCCCGGCTCGGGATTCGGTGCCGACGCCGCCGACGTCTAGGGTGGACCTGAATGGTCGCGCGGGTAGGCCCTCCCGCCTGCGATGAGTCGTGTAACACGGGGACTGCAACTGACGATGAAACTGACAGGTGACGCTTTCGACGCCGCCGTCTTGGCAGCCAGCCAGGGCGACCGTGAGGCGCTTGCCACCGTTCTCGAGAGTGTGCAGGAACCGCTTCTGCGCTACTGCCGGGGACGGATCGGGGTCGGGGAACGTCATTTGTTCTCCGCAGATGACGTTGCGCAGGAGGCATTGATGGCGGTGATGACGGCACTGCCCCGTTATCGCGACGAGGGGCGGCCATTCCTCGCATTCGCCTACGGTATTGCTTCGCACAAGGTTGCTGACGCGCTCCGGGTGGCTGGCCGGTCCAAGGCCGACCCCACCGACGAAATGCCCGAACAAATCAACTTCTCCGACAGCCCCGAGCAGCGAGCCATCGATGCTGAGGGCAACCGTCGGATGTCGGCCCTGCTGGCGACGCTGCCCGAGAAGCAGCGCGAGATCCTCGTGTTGCGCCTCATCGTCGGGCTGTCCGCCGACGAGACCGCCGTCGCCGTGGACTCCACGGCCGGCGCCGTCCGAGTGGCCCAACACCGTGCGCTGACGAAGCTGCGCGGCGAGCTGACCAACCACCGCGACAAGACCTACCAAGATCAGAAAGAGCAACGCTGATGAGGGATTACACGCCCGCCGAGCTCGGTGACTCCGTCGCCGGACTCGACATCGCCAACATCACCCGCGATGAGGAGATGGTGGAGGCACTCGGCCTCGGCCTGCCGGTCGTCGCCGAGACCCAGGCGGACTTCGACCTGGCCGAGCTGCTCACCGATTGGCGCGCCGACGTGCTCGCCGCACCGGTCGAGTACGAGGTCACCGTCGACGACGTCGAACGCGCCATCGTCGCGAGTTCGGTTTCGCGCGAGTCCGCGCCCAAGATGCGCCGCCATCTGCGACTCATCGCCGGTGCCGCCGCGATCGTCGGCGTCGCGCTCGGTGGACTCACCGTGCTCTCCGAAGGTGCCAACCCCAACGATCCGTTGTGGGGCATCAAGAAGGTCGTCTTCAAGGACCAGGCCGTGCAGACGCAGGCCACCTACTCCGCCCAGATCAACCTGGAGCAGGCGGAGAAGCTGCTCGCCGCCGGCAAGCCGCACGAGGCCAAGCAACTGCTCAACCGTGCCCGGGCGAACCTCGCACCGGTGAGCGACGAGCAGACGCGCAGCCAGCTGCACGCGTGGGTCGACCGTCTGTCGGCATCGGCCGAGTCGGCCATCAAGGCTGCGACCCCGGTCGTGCCCAAGAAGGCGAAGAAGGCGCCCGCGCCCAAGCCCGCCCCGCAGGTCACCGACAACATGCCGCAGTACGTGCCGCCGCCCGCGCCGCACTGGACTCCGGCACCGCAACAGCAGCAGGCTCCGGAGCCCCGCCAGGCCCCGCAGCCCAAGCCGGCGCCGCAGCGTCCGCATCAGGGTGGCGGGCACCAGCCGCGCCCGCCGATCACGATCCTGCCGAACTAGGGTCGCGAAGCAAGGAGCCAGCACCGTTTCGTCAACCCCGCATCGATTGATGTCGGGTTGACGAAACGGTGCTGGTTTGTGCGCAGCTGCGTGTGACGACGGGGCGGGTCAGTGGCGGTGGCGCCGGCCGCGGTGGGCTTGACCGTCGGCATAGCCGCGGCAGTAATCCCACGTGACGTAATCCTCGGGGCGCGGGTCCACCGCGGGCTCGTGCGGACGGACCGTGCCGTCGGCGAGGAGCTGCTGCAGGTTGGCGCGCAGCATGTCCCAGTCGTGGTAGTGGTCCTCGTTGCAGTCGTCGCACATGACGACCAGCCCACGGACGCCGCGTGGCATCAGCAAGGACTCGTATACGGCAAGGTCGGCCAGGTCCTCTTCGACGGCGAGCCGCTCGGCGAGGTCCAGCGGGATGCCGGGCTCGACGGCGTCGAGCACCCCGGCGGGGTCGCTCGGGTCGTCGGCGAACGGGTCCGGCGGCAAGCCGGGATACTGGTCGTGCACGCCTCTACCGTAACCGATCACCCCGGTGTTGACCGCACGGCGCACCCCTGTGACCGGCGGCGTTTCGCGCGGTGGGAGGTCGGCGGGGCGTTATGCGGGCCCGCTAAGATGGGCCAATGGTGACTGTGCGGACTGGTGGCGACGATCCGGCCAAGGTAGCGATGCTCGGCTTGACCTTCGACGATGTGCTGCTGCTGCCCGCCGCATCCGACGTCATCCCGTCCGACGTTGAAACCTCCTCGCGGCTGACCCGGTCGATCTCCCTGCGCGTGCCTCTCGTCTCGTCGGCTATGGACACCGTCACCGAGGCGCGCATGGCCATCGCGATGGCACGGGCCGGCGGCATGGGCGTGCTCCACCGCAACCTGTCGGTGGCCGCGCAGGCCTCCCAAGTGGAGACGGTCAAGCGCTCTGAGGCCGGCATGGTGACCGACCCGGTGACGTGCTCCCCGGCGCACACCCTCGCCGAGGTCGACGCGATGTGCGCGCGCTACCGGATCTCCGGGCTCCCCGTCGTCGACGACAAGGGCGAGCTCGTCGGCATCATCACCAACCGCGACATGCGGTTCGAGGTCGACCAGAAGCGGGCCGTCGCCGACGTGATGACGCCGGCGCCGTTGATCACGGCGCAGGAGGGTGTGTCCGCGGACGCCGCTCTGAACCTGTTGCGGCGGCACAAGATCGAGAAGCTCCCGATCGTCGATGGTGCGGGTCGGCTCACCGGCCTGATCACGGTCAAGGACTTCGTCAAGACCGAGCAGCACCCGTTGGCGACGAAGGATGCCGACGGCCGGCTCCTCGTCGGCGCCGCGGTCGGGGCCGGTGACGAGGCGTGGACGCGGGCGATGACGCTGACCGACGCCGGCGTCGACGTGCTCGTCGTCGACAGTGCACACGGGCATTCGCGCGGGGTGCTCGACATGATTGGCAAGCTCAAGGCAGAGATCGGCGACCGTGTGCAGATCGTCGGCGGCAACGTCGCCACGCGATCGGGTGCCCAGGCACTGATCGACGCCGGTGTGGATGCGGTGAAGGTGGGCGTGGGCCCCGGCTCCATCTGCACGACGCGCGTCGTCGCCGGGGTGGGTGCCCCGCAGATCACCGCCATTCTTGAGGCCGTCGCCGCGTGCCGGGCCTCCGACACACCGGTCATCGCCGACGGCGGCCTGCAGTACTCCGGCGACATCGCCAAGGCCCTTGCGGCGGGCGCGTCCACCGCGATGCTCGGGTCGCTGCTGGCTGGTACCGCCGAGTCGCCCGGCGAACTGATCCTCGTCAACGGCAAGCAGTTCAAGAGCTACCGGGGCATGGGGTCGCTGGGTGCCATGCAGGGCCGCGGCCAGGGCAAGTCGTATTCGAAGGACCGCTACTTCCAGGACGACGTGCTCTCCGAGGAGAAGCTCGTGCCCGAGGGCATCGAGGGTCGTGTGCCGTTCCGCGGCCCGCTCGGCGAGGTGATCCACCAGCTCGTTGGTGGCCTGCGCGCCGCGATGGGTTACACCGGTTCGGCCTCCATCGAGGACCTGCAGCGGGCCCAGTTCGTGCAGATCACGGCGGCGGGCCTCAAGGAATCCCATCCGCACGACGTGACACTGACCGCCGAAGCGCCCAACTACTATTCTCGCTGACCGGTTCGACCGGTATTCAAAGGTGAAGCCGCCCGGCAGGGCAGGAAGGCGCGACCGTCGTGCGTGATCTAGTGGAGTTTGGGATGGGCCGGACCGCTCGTCGGACCTACGAGCTGGAGGACATCAGCATCGTTCCGTCACGGCGGACCCGCTCGTCCAAGGACGTCTCGACGGCGTGGCAGATCGACGCCTACCGCTTCGCCGCGCCGATCCTGTCCCATCCCACCGACGCGCTCGTGTCGCCGGACAGCGCGATCGAACTCGGCCGACTCGGTGCGCTCGGCGTCCTCAACGGCGAGGGCCTGTGGGCGCGGCACGCCGATGCCGACGCAAAGATCGCCGCGTTGCGCGACGTCGCCGAGAACGACCCGGACCCGAGTGCTGCGACCCGATTCCTGCAGCACCTGCACTCAGCGCCGATCGATACGGGATTGCTCGCGCAGGCCGTTTCCCGGATCCGTGAATCCGGGGTGACCACCGCCGTGCGGGTCAGCCCGCAGCACGCACCCGAATTGACGCCGACGTTGCTCAAGGCCGGCGTCGAACTGCTCGTGGTGCACGGCACGATCATCTCCGCCGAGCACGTCGTCGCCGGGGGCGGGGAGCCGCTGAACCTCAAGACGTTCATCGCCGACCTCGACGTCCCGGTGATCGCCGGTGGCGTCCACGACCATCGGACCGCCTTGCACCTGATGCGCACCGGCGCGGCCGGCGTCATCGTCGGCTACGGCGCAACGGAGTTCTGCACTACGACCAACGACGTGCTGGGCATCGGCGTCCCGATGGCGACCGCGATCGCCGACGCTGCCGCCGCCCGTCGCGACTACCTCGACGAGACCGGCGGGCGGTACGTGCACGTGCTGGCCGATGGTGACATCAACACCTCGGGCGACCTCGCCAAGGCGATCGCATGCGGTGCGGACTCCGCGGTGCTCGGTACGCCGCTGGCCAGTGCGGCGAGCGCCCCGGGCGGCGGGTGGTACTGGACATCGGCGGCGGCCCACCCCGACACCCCTCGCGGCTCGATGCTGCAGATCGCCGAAGCGGACGACCGGCGCCCCCTCGAGCAGATCCTCACCGGTCCGTCCGACGATCCGTTCGGCGGGCTCAACCTCGTCGGCGGTCTGCGCCGATCGATGGCCAAGGCAGGGTACAGCGACCTCAAGGAGTTCCAGAAGGTCGGGCTCTCCGTCCGCGCCTGACGTCACTCCGGACGCAGCGCGTCGGTTGCGGGGAACGGCAGGTCGTAGCGATCGGGGTTGGCGCCGACCGCGGAAGCGGCACCGTATTCGTCGGCGAGGACGACGATCCCTCGTGGGCTCGTCTCCGCGACCCGCACGGGCCGCTCACGACCGTCGTCGAGTCGCAACACCCATCGATCGGCGAGGTAGCCGATTCCCAACTCGTCGAGCATCTCCTCGGCGTCGAGCCAATCGACCGGGTCGGACGTGCGCTCCCGGCCGAGGAGGTCGAACACGCGGAAGCCGTCGCCGTCGGGACAGATCCACCCGATCGGCTCCCGGTCGGTCCGGCGGTGTTCGATCCAATCTTGGGGTAGCACGCTACCGAGGGTAGCCACGGTCGCATTGGTGGTGCCCGGCACGCCATGGAAGCTCGTGCGGCGCAATGTGTGCTGGATCACCAGGTGTGACAATGTCCGATGTGACACCGGGCTATGATCGGCTCATGTCTCGCAGCCCACAAGACAGTCATTTCGACGTGCTCATCATCGGTTCCGGATTCGGCGGCAGTGTCACCGCGCTCCGGTTGACGGAGAAGGGGTACCGCGTCGGCGTCATCGAAGCGGGTCGCCGCTTCACCGACGACCAGTTCGCCAAGACGAGTTGGCGAGTGCGGAAGTTCGTCTGGGCACCGAAGCTCGGCCTCCTCGGTATCCAGCGCATCCACCTGCTCAAGGACGTCATGATCCTTGCCGGCTCGGGTGTGGGCGGTGGATCGTTGAATTACGCGAACACCCTGTACAAGCCGCCGTCGCCGTTCTTCAACGACAAGCAGTGGGCCCACATCACCGACTGGGAGTCGGAACTGAGCCCGCACTACGACCAGGCGACGCGAATGCTCGGCGTCGTCAAGAATCCGACGTTCACCAACTCCGACCGGATCATCAAAGAGGTCGCCGAGGATATGGGCGTCGCCGACACCTTCGTGACGACGCCGGTCGGCGTCTTCTTCGGGGCGAAGACCGGTGGCAACGGCGCGCCCGGCGAGACCGTGCCCGACCCGTACTTTGGCGGTGCCGGTCCCACGCGCACCGCGTGCACCGAATGCGGCTCGTGCATGACCGGCTGTCGCGTCGGCGCCAAGAACACTCTCGTCAAGAACTACCTCGGTTTGGCGGAATCGGCCGGTGCGCAGGTCATCGAGCGCACCACCGTCGACGGTCTGTGCCAGCGTCCCGACGGCAAGTGGGAGGTGTCGACGCACGGCTCGTCGTCGTGGGGTCCCTTCGGTGCCCGCAAGCGGACCTTCACCGCTGACAACGTCGTTATGGCGGCGGGCACGTTCAACACGCAGAAGCTCATGCACGCGGCCAAGGGGTCGACGCTGCCGAAGATTTCAGATGCGATGGGGGTGCTGACCCGCACGAACTCGGAGTCGATCCTCGGCGCCATGGCGAGCAAGGTGGACCCGCAGTCGGACTTCTCCGAAGGTGTCGCGATCACCTCGTCGTTCCATCCCGACGACTCCACGCACATCGAGCCCGTCCGTTACGGCAAGGGCTCCAATGCGATGGCCTACCTGCAGACGGTGTTGACCGACGGTGGGACGCGTGCCCACCGCCTCGGCCAATTGCTGCGCGTCCTGGTGACTCGTCCGTGGCTGCTCGGGCGGCTGTTGGTGCCCCGCCAGTGGAGCCAGAAGACCGTTATCGCCCTGGTGATGCAGTCGTCGGACAACTCGCTGACGACCTTCGTCCGCAAGCGCGGCCCCTTCAAGTACGTGACCAGTCGCCAAGGCCACGGCGAGCCGAATCCGACGTGGATCCCGGCCGGCAACGAGGCGACGCGACTGATGGCCGAGAAGCTGCCCGGCGGCCTCGCCGGCGGCACGTGGGGCGATGTCTTCAACATCCCTCTCACTGCCCACTACCTGGGTGGATGCGTCATCTCCGACGATCCGACCAGTGGCGTCATCGACCCGTACCACCGCGTGTGGAATTACCCTTCGCTCTACGTCGTCGACGGTGCTTCGATCACCGCGAACCTCGGGGTGAACCCGTCGCTGTCGATCAGCGCCCAGGCCGAGCGTGCCGCGTCGCTGTGGCCGAACAAGGGCGAGGCCGACCTGCGTCCCGATCAGGGGCAGGCATATGTGCGGATTGACCCGGTCGCGCCCGTCGCGCCGGTCGTCCCCGCTGATGCGCCGGGTGGCTTGCGCCTGACGATCACGCCGGTGGCCGCCAAGGCTCCGAAGGCGAAAGCGCCCGAGAAGGCGGCTGGGTGAGCGCTGATTGGCGCGCGGCCCGGGTCGAGGAGATCCGCGGACTGATCCTGGGAGCCGACGCCGGCATCGTCGAAGAGGTGAAGTGGCGCAAGCCGTCCAACCCCGACGGTGTGCCGACGTTCAGCGCGTCGGGCCTGGTCTGCACGCTTGAGACGTACAAGGACAAGGTGAAGGTCACGTTCGCCAAGGGTGCGTCGCTGCCCGACCCCGAGCACGTCTTCAACGCCAGCCTCACCGCCGGGACGCGTCGCGCCGTCGACGTCGGGGAGGGTGACGTGCTTAATGCCGACGCTTTTGTCGAGTTGATCCGCGCCGCCGTCGCGCTCAACGAGTCGAAGGACTAAAACCACCACCATGCTGCCAATCGCCGGATCGATGTTGGGTTGACGAAACGGTGAGGGGTTCAGACGTGCGACCCGACGCCAGTCCGACCGTCGGCGTGGGCCCCCACTAGACTCGACCCGTGCCCAACACCGCTACCGGCAACCCGCGTCCCGTCCTCGTCGTCGACTTCGGCGCGCAGTATGCGCAGCTCATCGCACGGCGCGTGCGCGAGGCGCGAATCTACTCCGAGGTGATCGCCCACGACGCTCCGATCGAGGAGTTTGCGGCCAAGAACCCGGCCGCGCTCGTGCTTTCGGGCGGGCCGGCGTCGGTGTACGCGGAAGACGCGGCAACGCTCAACCCGGCCATCCTCGAGCTCGGCGTCCCCGTGTTCGGCATCTGCTACGGCTTCCAGGCGATGGCGCAGGCCCTCGGCGGCACCGTCGCCAACACCGGCGGGCGCGAATTCGGCCGCACCATGTTGGCTTGCTCGGGCGGCATCCTGCACGGCGGTCTCGGCGAGACGCAGCCGGTGTGGATGAGCCACAACGACGCGGTGCAGGTCGCGCCCGACGGCTTCGTTGTCACGGGTTCGACCCCCGGGGCGCCGGTCGCGGCCTTCGAGAATCCCGACGCCAAGATGGCCGGCGTCCAATACCACCCCGAGGTCCTGCACAGCCCCCACGGCCAGGAAGTCCTCACCCGCTTCCTCTACGAGATCGCCGGCTTGAAGCCGACGTGGACCGCCGCCAACATCGCCGAATCGCTCGTCGCCTCGGTGCGCGAACAGATCGGCGACGACGGGCTGGCCATCTGCGGCCTGTCCGGCGGAGTGGATTCCGCGGTGGCGGCTGCGCTGGTGCAGCGCGCCATCGGCGACCGGCTGACCTGCGTCTTCGTCGACCACGGCCTGTTGCGGGCCGGTGAGCGCGAGCAAGTCCAGAACGACTTCGTGACCGCGACGGGCGCGCGGCTGGTCACCGTCGACGCTGCCGACACCTTCCTCGCCGAACTCGCTGGGCAGTCCGATCCCGAGGCTAAGCGCAAGATCATCGGCCGCGAGTTCATCCGCTCCTTCGAGGGCGCGGTCAGCGAAGTCCTCGGCGAGCGCGCGGCAACGGGGGAGAAGGTCGAATACCTCGTCCAGGGCACCCTGTACCCCGACGTCGTCGAGTCTGGTGGCGGCAGCGGCACCGCGAACATCAAGAGCCACCACAACGTCGGCGGCCTGCCCGACGACCTCGAGTTCAGCCTCGTCGAACCGCTGCGCCTGCTCTTCAAAGACGAAGTCCGGGCCGTCGGCCGTGAACTCGGCCTGCCCGAGGAGATCGTCGCCCGCCAGCCGTTCCCCGGCCCCGGCCTGGCCATCCGCATCGTCGGCGAGGTCACCGCCGACCGCCTGGACTTGCTGCGCCGAGCCGATGCCATCGCCCGCGAGGAACTCACCGCAGCCGGTCTCGACGGTCAGATCTGGCAATGCCCCGTCGTCCTGCTCGCCGACGTGAGAAGTGTTGGCGTGCAAGGTGATTCACGGACCTACGGCCACCCGATCGTCCTGCGCCCGGTGTCGAGCGAAGACGCCATGACCGCGGACTGGACGCGGGTGCCCTACGAGGCGCTCGAGACGATCTCCACCCGCATCACCAACGAAGTGCCCGAGGTCAACCGCGTCGTCCTCGACGTGACCAGCAAGCCGCCGGGGACCATCGAGTGGGAGTGACTCCCCGTCGGCGGTGAGAACTGCCGCTCGGAGTGGGCAAATCAGAGTGCTGAGACTGCCGTTCTACAGCGCCATGATCAAGATCAGCACGACGACGAGCACGGCCGCCGACACCGCTGACATCACCAGCGTCCGGTGTGCCAGGAAACGCCGCTGCCAGGCCGGCGGACGCGACGTCGCGGCGCGCGGGGGATAGGCCATCGGCATCGCACGTGGTGGCGGGGGCGGTGCGGGCAAAGAGGACCGCGCATAGGACCCGGTGCTCAGTCGCGGTGCCTGCGGCGTCGTGAGCGCCCACACCGGAACCGCGCCGTCGGCCCGGCGGATGCGTCCTTCCAGGACCTGCGCGGGCGTGGTGTGGTTGTACGTGGCGACGAGGCCGGCCAGCTGGTCGCGCACCTGCGCCATCGTCGGCCGCTTCGACGGTCCGGGGGTGAGCATCGCCAACAGGATGGGCTCGAGCGGTCCCGCCTTCTGCGGCGGCCGGATCTGCGCACGGGCAACCCGGTCCAGCAGTGCGGGAACGTCGTCGGAGACGCCGAACGGCGGCTCGCCCTCGACCATCGTGTAAATCGTCGCGCCCAGTGAGTACACGTCGGACGCGTCGCCCGGCGCCGATCCGCGGGCCACCTCGGGCGCGAAGTACGCGGGCGTACCGGATACGAGATCGTCGTCGAGCTCGGTCTCCTCATGCTTGAGGTAGGCGATGCCGAAGTCGGTGAGTTTCACGTGCCCCGCATCGGGACCCTTCCCGGTGATCAGGATGTTGCCGGGCTTGATGTCGCGGTGGACGATCCCCGCGGCATGTGCCTGTGTCATCGCGGCGGCGAGTTGCGCGCCGATCTGTGCGGCATCGATGAAGCTCAGCGTCCCGACGGTGTGCAGGATCTGCGCGACGCTGCGCGACGGGGCGTACTCCATCACCAACCAGGGTGTTCCGTAGTCGATCACCACGTCGTGGACGGCGACGGCATTGTCGTGCGACAACCGTGCCGCGATGCGCCCCTCGCGCAGCGCCTTGCTGCGGATCAGATCGGCACTCTCCTCGGACAATCCGTCGAGGGAGATGATGCGCTTGCAGGCCACGTCACGGTGCAGCAACTGGTCTTTGGCGAGCCAGACCGAGCCCATCCCGCCGTCGCCGATGCGCGAGTGCAGTCGATAGCGCCCGGCCACCAGAAGATCGGGGCCGGGGACACGGTGCGCGGTGGTCATCCCGCTGAGTATAGGTCGGACCGCGTGACCGGTTCCGGTCCGCGCCCCGCTGCACCGGCGCGGGCGCGCACCCATCCGGTGAGCACGCCGCGATCGGGTGCGAAGAGGTAGACCAGGAAGAACAGTGCGCCCTGCGTGAGCACCACCATGCCGCCGGTCGAGGTGTTGGCGTAGAAGGAGATATACAGGCCGACGATGCCGCAGACTACGGCGAATGCCGGCGCGAGGACCAGCATGGTCCGGAAGCGATCGGTGAGGAGGTAGGCGGTGGCCCCGGGGATGATGAGCATCGCGACGACCAGCACGATCCCGACGACCTGCAGCGCGGTGACCGCCGTGAGCGCCAGCAGTCCGAGCAGCGTCGCGCCGATCAGCCGGGGGTTCATGCCGATCGCAAAGGCGTGGGTGGGGTCGAAGGCGTACAGCGTGAAATCACGGCGCTTGAGGATCAGCACCGCGGCGACGATGGCGCCGAGGATCGCGATCTGCAGCAGGTCCGACGTGGAGACGCCCAGCAGGTTGCCGAAGATGATGTGGTTCAGGTCAGTCTGACTCGGGGTCACCGAGATCAGCACCAAACCGAGCGCGAACAATGTCGTGAACACGATTCCGATGGCGGCGTCTTCCTTCACCCGCCCCTGGTCGCGCACCGCGCCGATCAGAGCGACGGCGAGGAAGCCGAAGATGACGGCCCCCACCGCGAACGGCGCCCCGACGATGTAGGCGAGCACGACGCCGGGCAGCACGGCGTGCGACACGGCGTCGCCCATCAGCGACCAGCCGATGAGCACCAGCCAGCACGACAGCAGCGCACATACGGTCGAGGCGATCAGCGTCGCCAACAGCGCGTTGGTCATGAACCCGAACCGGAACGGCTCGGCGAAGAATTCGATCAGCCCGCTCATCGTCGTGCCCTCCGGTGTTCGAGTGGGTCGAGCCCGAATGCCCGTACCAGGTTGTTGGGCATCACGACCTCGGCGGGATCGCCGTGGGCGAGGACCCGCCGGTGCAGGAGGATTGCCTGATCGGCCAGGTCGGGCACCGAGTGCAGGTCGTGGGTGGAGATGAGGACCGTCGAACCGGCTGCCGCCTCCTCGCGCAGCAGCGCGGTGATCGAGGCTTCGGACCGCTTGTCGACGCCGGCGAACGGCTCGTCGAGCAGTAGGACCTGCGCGTCCTGCGCAATCGCGCGTGCGACGAACGCCCGTTTGCGTTGGCCGCCGGAGAGTCGGCCGATCTGTCGGTGCTGGAGGTCGGCGAGTTCGACGCGGTCGAGTGCGGCGGCGACGGCTTCCCGGTCGGCGCGCCGCGGCCGTCGAGTGAAGCCGAGATGCCCGTAGCGGCCGGTCATCACGACGTCGCGCACCGACAGCGGGAACGTCCAGTCGATGTCCTCGGACTGTGGGACATAACTGACGACGCCCTTCTTGCGCGCGTCTGCCGGTGTCATCCCGCAGATCGTGACACTGCCCGATTGCGGGGTGACCATGCCCATGATCGTCTTGAACAGCGTCGACTTGCCGGAACCGTTCATCCCGATCAGCGCACAGACGGTGCCGCGAGGCACGTCGATGCTGACGTCGTCGAGCGCGTGGACCTCGCCGTAGCTCACGGTTGCCGATCGCACTTGCAGGGCGTCGCTCACTGCGCGTTCCTCCCGGTGAGGCCGTCGACGATGGTGCGGGCGTCGTGACGGATGAGGTCGAGGTAGGTGGGCACGGGACCGTCGGCCAGTGACAGCGAGTCGACGTAGAGGATGCCGCCGAAGCGAGCGCCCGACGCCGCCGCGACGCGCTGCATGGCTTTGTCGGAGACGGTGGACTCGCAGAACACCGCCGGGACCCGCTGGGCGCGCACGAAGTCGATAGTCGCCGCGACCTGCCGCGGGACCGCCTGCTGCTCGGCGTTCACCGGCCAGATGTACGCCTCGGTCAGGCCGGTGTCTCGGGCCAGGTAGGAGAACGCCCCTTCGCAGGTCACGAGCGCCCGCTCGTTGACGGGCAGGGTGCGCAACGAGGTGACCAGGTCGTGCTGGACGTCGCGCAGCTGCTGCTTGTAGGCGGCGGCGTTCGCGCGGAACACAGGAGCACCGTCGGGGTCGATGCGGATGAACGCTTTGACGATGTTGTCGACGTAGGTCTCGACGTTCAGCGGGCTCATCCATGCGTGCGGATTCGGCTTGCCCGCGTACGCGTCGGAAGCGATGGGGATCGGGACGACACCGTTGGAGGCGTCGATGCTCGGCGCGGGCAAGTCGTCGGTGAACTGGTCGAACCACCTGTCCAGGCCCAATCCGTTGCGGATGACCAGGACCGCACCGGCGGCCTTGCGCACGTCGCCGGGGGTCGGCTCGTATCCGTGGATCTCCGCACCGGACTTGGTGATGGATTCGACGGTGAGCCGGTCCCCGGCGACGTTGGCGGCGATGTCGGCCAGGACGGTGAACGTCGTGACGACGACGGGCTTGCCCGATGCGTCGCGGGCCTCCCGGGGGAGTGTGCACCCGGCCAGCAGCACTGCGGCGACCACCGCGGCAGTCCACCAGCCGAGCACTTTCGCCATTCCAATACTCTAACTTCGGTTAGCCGAAATTAGAAGTCGGAGCTCGATACGTCCGCTCATTCGTTGCGGAGCACTCGACCACCGAGAGGCTCGATCACGCGCCCAGACGGATCTCCTCGCCTCGGATGTCGGCGGGCAGGTCATCGTGCGGATCGCCGAGGCCCAGGTGCTCGCGCAGCGTCGTCCCCTCGTATTCGGTGCGGAACAGGCCGCGGCGGCGCAGCTCGGGTACGACGTAGTCGACGAACTCGTTGAACGTTCCCGGTGCCTGCGCGCTGGACACGATGAAACCGTCGGCCTCCCCACCGCGGAACGACTCCTCGATCTGATCGGCGACGTCGGAAGCGGCACCCACGAACTGCGGCAGCAGGACACCCTGCGCGTAGAGCTTTCCGATGTCTCGCAGGGTGAGGCTGTCGCGCTGCGAGAGGCGCCGCGCCACGTCGAACAGGCCCTGCGTGCCGCTCACCACGACGTCCTCGACGGGTGCGTCGAGGTCGTACTGCGAGAAGTCGTGATCGGTGTGCACCGACAATGTGATGAGACCGGAGATGGGATCGGCGAGCTCGTTGTGGAAGGCCTGCTTCTCACGGGCGATGGACTCGGTCTCGCCGATGAACGGGATGAACGACGGAAAGACCTTCACGTGGTCGGGATTGCGCCCGAAGTTCGATGCGCGACTCTTCACGTCGTCGTAGTAGGCCTTGCGGCCCTCCGGCGTCGGGTCGATCTCGAAAATCGCCTCGGCCCAGCGGGCCGCGAAGTTGCGGCCGGTGTCCGATGAGCCGGCCTGGATGAGGACCGGCCGATGCTGCGGCGAGCGTGGCTGGTTGAGCGGCCCGCGTGTGCGGTAGTGGTCACCGGCATGGTCGACGGTGTGGATCTTCGACGGGTCGGCCCACACGCCGGTGGCCTTGTCGGCCGTCACCGCGTCGGCATCCCAACTCGACCACAGTTTGATGGCCGTCGACACGAACTCCTCGGCCCGGGTGTAGCGCTCGTCGTGCGCGACGTGCTCGTCGAACCCGAAGTTCTGCGCCTCCGCCTGGGAGAGCGAGGTGACGATGTTCCACGCGATACGGCCGCGGGTCAGATGATCCAGCGATCCGAAGACGCGCGCGAGCTCGTATGGGTGGAAGTAGGTCGTCGACTTGGTTACCGCGATGCCCAGGCGGGTGGTGACCGCGCCGATGCTCGCCGCGACGAGGCTGGGGTCGATGGTCGCGGCGGCCTGCGTGCCACGGCGGAACGGCTCGGACTGGTCGCCGCCGAACCGCACGGGTGCCGCGAGCAGGTCGGCGAAGAACGCGAAGTCGAAAGTGCCGCGCTCCAGGATGCGGCCGATGCGGTGGTAGTGGTCGGGTCCGAAGTAGTCGGTCTCCGAGCCGGGGTGGCGCCACGCGGCGTGCGAATGGGTGACGGGTGAGGCGATTAGAAAGCCTCCGAGGTGCAGCTGGCGGGTCATCGGATGTCCTTTGGTCGGGGTGTGCGACCATCCAATCCCGGTGGTGTCACGCGGGTCGATCTTGTGCCCGCGCTGATTGGAACGGGGTGTCGGGGAAATACGGCTAGCGGACCAACCGGGGGATCGCGCGGACGTAGACGACCATCCCGACCATCTCGACGAGGGTCTGTGCGACGACGGCGGCTGCAGCCAGCTCGTACCCGGTGGGCAGGGCGAGAGCGAGTGGTAGTACGACCAGGGAATTGCGGGTCGCGCCGGAGAAGGCGACGGCACGGGAGGCCGGGACGTCGAGGCGCAACAGCCCAGCGACGGCTTTGCCGGCGAGTGGCATGACGACGAGGAACGCGGCGTACACGACGATCACCGGGGCCAGTGCGCCGAGGTTGCCGTCGATCCGAGGGATTTGCGATGCGACGACGACGGCCAGCACTACGGCCATCAACGGCACCATCAGCGCACCTGCTCCGGTGGCGACCCTCTGTCCGGCCCGAGTGCGCGCCGACCAAGCCTGGGTCAGCCAGGCCAGAGCCAGCGGGATGACGATCAGGAAGACAAATGCCCGCAGGAACGGCCCGACGTCGACGATCTCGCGCAGGTCGTCGCCGAGGAAGAGGGTCAGATACAGCGGTAGGAGCGCCATCTGCAGGAGCAGCAGCAGCGGCGTCGCGCTCAGCAGACGACGGTTGTCGCCGTCGGCGAGACCGGTGAAGACGATGACGTAGTCGACGCACGGGCACAGCAAGACGAGTAGGACGCCGACGCTGATCGCCTCCTGTGTGGGCAGGAATGCGAACAGGACTGCGACGACCAGCGGTACGACGACGAAGTTGACCGTCAGGATCGCCGCGAGGAACCGCCCGTCGCGAAGCGAGCGCGCGAGATCACGGGCGGGGACCTGCAGGAACGTCACGTACAGCAGTGCGCCGAGGGCTGGGTTGATCGCGTGCTCGAGAACCGGGCCGGTGCGGGGGGCCGAGAACCCGATGACCGCGCCGAGCGCCATCGACAGCAGGTAGACCGCGATCTGGTGGCGCTCCATCCGCTCGATCACGCGTCCAACGGTATCGGCCGCTGGAAGCGCCGTCATGTTGACAGCAGTTAGAACATGTGTTCGCATGGGGGCATGCGGTGGGCTGATCAGACGATCCAGGTCGACGACGGTGCCCTGCCCGGGCTGGGCCGCGACGACCTCGTGCGCACGGTCACGACGCCGGAGTTCGCCGGCATCACGTTCCACGAGGTGTTGTGCCGCTCGCTGCTCAACCCGGTTCCGGTGTCCTCGGGCATGCCCTTTCGCTTCAGCATCAACACTTTCCGCGGATGCACCCACGCCTGCCGCTACTGCTTCGCGCGGTCGACACACACGTACCTCGACTTCGACGCCGGGGAGGATTTCGACAAGCAGATCGTCGTGAAGCTCAACGCCGCCGCGGTGCTGCGAAAGGAACTGCGGCGGCGGTCGTGGCAGCGCGAGGTCGTGGCGCTGGGCACCAACACCGATCCTTATCAGCGCGCGGAGGGACGCTATCGGTTGATGCCGCCGGTCATCGGTGCGCTCGCCTCGTCGGGCACCCCGTTCTCGATCCTGACCAAGGGAACGCTCCTGGCGCGCGACCTGCCGCTGCTGCGACAGGCCGCCGATGTCGTCGACGTGTCGGTGTCAGTGTCATTGTCGATGGTCGACGGGGAGTTGGCCGGACAACTCGACCCGGGCGCACCCTCGCCGCGGGCGCGGTTGGCGCTCATTCGGGAGATCGCCGACGCCGGGTTGGCGCCGCACGTGATGGTGGCTCCGGTGGTCCCGTATCTGACCGATTCGACTGCCCAGCTCGATGCGCTCCTGGCTGGCCTGGCGGCGGCCGGTGCGGTCAGCGTGTCGGCGATCCCGATGCACCTGCGGCCCGGCGCCAGGGAGTGGTTCCTGCAGTGGCTGGCCGATGAGCACCCAGCGCTGCTGCGGCGGTATCGGGCGCTCTACGGACGGGGTTCGTACGTGTCCGCCGAGTACTCCGCCAGACTCGCAGATCGGTTGCGGCCACTGGTGTCCCACCATGGTCTGGCTGGTCGTTCCGGACCCGTGTCCGACGTTGCGCCGGCGGTGGTTGCGACCGTGGCGTCCAGACCTGCGACGATGGCGGAACCGACCCTCTTTTAGGTTGTTGACCTGCGGAAACAATCACTCTTGCGCATTGTCGGACCCTGGGTCTACAGTCTGGATATCGAATAAATATTCGATGCGCCGGTATCTTCCCGACCGGCTTCACGAGTGGTTCGTCGAGCGTGATTCACCGGCTCGACGACTGCGTGGAAACGGTCGGGAGAAGACATGGGTGAAGCAGCAATCGACCCCGCGATCGCGCAACTGCGCCAAGCGATGTCACGGATGTCGACGACGACAGGGGGTGCGGCACCACGGGTGGATCCGGACACCAGACCGGGGGAAGACGGTCTGGTCCCCGACGTCCTGTCGGTACCGGAAAACCTCGCCGAACTGTTCCCTCAGGGCGGGCTGGCGCGGGGGAGTGTGGTGTCGGCCTCGGGTGCCGGGTCGCTGCTGCTGTCGATGATCGCAGCCAGCAGCGGGGCCGGCGCGCAAGTGGCGGTCGTCGGGTTGTCCCGGCTGAGCATGCTCGCGGCCGCGGAGATGGGTGCCGACCTGTCGCGCATCGCCCTCGTCGCCGACCCCGGGTCGGATCCGCTGCAGATCGCGACGGTTCTGCTCGACGGAATAGACCTGGTGGTCCTAGGACTGGACGGGATGTCGGTGCCGCCGTCGCGCGCAAAGGTCCTCGCCGCCCGGGCACGCCGCAACTCGTCGGTGCTGCTGGTCGTCGGTGGTCAGTGGCCTGGTGCTGCGGCACACCTGTCGGCCCGGGTGAGCCGCTATCGCACGGCGACGCCGGGCGGATCGGACCCGGCGCCCGGTGCCTGCGGGTACGGCCGGATCGGCGGATGGGACCTGTCGGTCTCGTTGCGTTCGCGCAGCCGCCCGCCGCGCAGCGCCACGGTTGCTGCTGGGGCACGACGATGAGCCGTCGGACCATGGCCCTGTGGGCCCCGGATTGGCCGGCGATCGCCGCCGCCACCGAGCGGGACCTCCCGCCCGACACCCCGATCGCGGTGCTTGCCGCGAATCGGGTCGTCGCCTGCTCTCTACCCGCTCGGCGCGCGGGCATCCGCCGCGGCATGCGCAAGAGGCAGGCGCAGTCGAATTGCCCGGAACTGGTCGTCATCCCCGACGACCCCGACCGCGACGGGCGGCTGTTCGCGCCGATCGTCACGGCGGTCACCGCGATCCTGCCCTCGACCGAGGTGTTGCGGCCCGGGCTGGTGGCGGCACCGTCGTCGGGGATGCGCTACTTCGGCTCCGAGGAGAACCTGGCCGCCGCCGTCGTCGAGGCGGTCGCCGACGTGGGTGCCGAGGTGCAGATCGGGATCGCCGATGAGATGTTCACTGCGGTACTCGCCGCCCGCCGGGAGTGCCTCGTCGCGCCGGGGGGCGACGCGGAGTTCTTGGCGGGGCTGCCGATCCGGGAGCTGGGCGTCGAGCCCAGCCTCGGCGGTGACTCGCGCACTGAACTGGTGGACCTGCTGTGGCGCTTGGGGCTGCGCACGCTGGGGGCGTTCGCCTCACTGGCCGCCGCCGACGTGGGCGCTCGGTTCGACGCCGATGCCGTCGTCGCCCACCGGCAGGCGTCGGGGAAACCGGGCCGCGCGCCATCGGCAGTACCGCCCCCGCCGGAACTCACCGTCGTCTATCCCTGCGACCCGCCGGTCGAGCGCATCGATGCCGCGGCGTTCCTCGCGCGGCGCCTCGCCGCACAGCTGCACGAACGGCTGACCGCGGCGACGGTGTCGTGCACACGCCTGGCAGTGCACGCGAGAACTGAACGGGGGCAAGAGAATTCGCGTATCTGGTGTTGTGCACTGCCGTTGACGCCGGAGGCGACCGCCGACCGGGTGCGCTGGCAGCTCGAGGGGTGGCTGACCGAGGGTGCCACCGGCGCGGGAGAGGGGCCGGACTCGCCGATCGTCGAACTGGTGCTGGAGCCGGTGGAGGTGTCCACCGGGATGGGGTTGCAATACGAGTTTGCCGGAGGCGGCGAGGCGCCTGACGGTCCGCGCGCCGATCGCATCCGCCGCGCACTGGTCCGGGTGCAGGGGCTGCTGGGTGCTGACGCGGTGATGGTCCCGGTCCGCAGCGGCGGCCGGGGGCCGGCGGAGCAGATCACCCTGGTCCCCGTCGGGGAGTCGGCGGTACCGGCGCGACCGCTCGGCGCGCCATGGCCGTCGCGGCTGCCAGAGCCGACGCCGGCCGTGCTGGTCGACGCGCCGGTGGACGTGTGCGACTCCACCGGGCATCCGGTCGGGGTGACTGCACGCGGTGTGTTCACCGGTGAGCCGGTGTCGGTCGCGGCAGGGCGGCACAGCTGGTCGGTGCAGTGGTGGGCGGGTCCGTGGCCGTGCGGACTGCCCGGCGACGAGGTGCTGGCCCGAGCCCAAGTGCTGCTCGACGACGATCGGGCATTGCTGCTGCGCTTCGGTGCCGGGGATCGGTGGCGGGTGGAGGGCGTCTACGAGTAGGTGACTGGAACGAATCCGAGTAGTGCGTTACCCGTGCGCCCCCCATGATCGTCGGCGGACTCTGGAGGAATGCGAAAGGCGGTGAGGGCGATGAAAATCCTGCGGTATGCCGTCGCCGGGACGGCGGCGGTAGCGGCACCGGTGGTGGTCACGACCCCGATCGTCAACGCGCTGACGATGGGCACGTCGTGGGTTCGTGTGGATGCCGTGGACAACGGGAACGAGACGGTGACGCTGCGCGTCGCCAACCTCGACAGACAGAATGCGATCACCTGCGCGGTCGCGCTGAGCGACGCCGAGTCGGGGGCATCGCTCCGTTCCGATCTGCTCGCGGTACACGTGGATCTTGCGCCGGGTGGGTCGACGACGAGGACGCGCGATACCGAGCCCGGTCACTATCGGGTCGGAGTGCGCTGCGACAACGACCGTTGGCGGTACACGGTTGCGCCGGGCGGCCTGTTCACTGTCTCGGCAAAGCGTGCTGAAGCAGGCGTCTTGCGCGGTGCGATCGGCAGAGCGTAACCGAAGGTAGATTGGTACCATTACTCCGGTAGGAAGGTACCACTATGGCGATGAACATCAAGAACCCGCAAACCCACGAGATGGTCAAGCAAATCGCGCGGCTCACCGGTGAGAGTCAGGAGGCCGCGGTGTGCTCCGCGGTTGAGGTGCGGCTACGAGCATTGCTGGCTGACGAGCGCGCGCAGCGGATCCTCGAACGCGGGGTGGAGGTCGGCGGGTTGCTCGGGCTGGTGCCCGGCACGGATCCGACTGTCGATCTCTACGACGAGGACGGCCTGCCGCAATGATCGTCGACACCTCCGCGGTCTTCGCGATCCTTGCGGGTGAGGGCGATGCCCGACGGTATGCGGACGCACTTGCGGCAGGCGCTTCGGTTATGTCGGCCGGTACGTACCTGGAGTGTGGGATCGTGGTCGATCGCAAGGGGCTTCCGCAGGTTGGCCGGGCGTTCGACTCGTGGTTGCGGACGGCGGAGATTGAGGTAGTTCCGGTCAGCGTCGAGCAGGCCCGCATCGCCCGCCGAGCGTACGCGGACTTCGGAAAAGGGGGTGGCCACCGTGCGCAACTGAACTTCGGTGACTGCTTTGCCTATGCGCTGGCGGTAGAGCGCGATGAGCCGCTGTTGTTCAAGGGGGATGACTTTATCCATACCGGAATACGGTCTGCGCTGCGATGACGGCGGTCTGAAGGCGACCGACCGATCACAACCTCTCACTACACGAACATATGTTCGATAGAATGGTTCGATGGGTTGGCACAACGGCCCGCCGAGCTGGGCGGAGATGGAACGGGTGCTGTCGGGACGCCCGAGACGCGACGGTGCGCGCCCGGGGGAGAGCTTCCCACCGCCCTACGACCAGCACGCCGATGGTCACACCGACGACGAGGGCGTGCCCGACGGCGGAGACTCCCCGGCGTGGTCGCGCAAACGTGAGGCCTATCTCGCCGATGAGACGGTGCGCCCGATCCGGTCGACGACGGCTTTCGCCGAACTCCACGCCCACAGTGCATTCAGCTTCCTCGACGGGGCGTCATCGCCGGAGGAGATGGTCGAAGAGGCGGTGCGCCTGGATCTGAAGGCACTCGCACTCACCGACCACGACGGCTTCTACGGCATCGTCCGCTTTGCCGAGGCTGCGCGTGAATTCGGATTGCCGACGGTGTTCGGGGCCGAGCTGTCACTCGGATGGTCAAGTGACAGCGAGGTGGGAGCGGCTGTATCACGACCCGCGATTCGAACCGGGGTCCCCGACCCGCCCGGCGAGCATCTGCTGGTCTTGGCGCGGGGCCCGGAAGGCTATCGAAGGCTGTCACGGACGATCGCGGCCGCACACATGCGCGGCGGGGAGAAAGGGCAGCTGCACTACAACCTCGACGAATTGTCGTCGAATGGGCAGACGGGCGACTGGTTGATCCTCACCGGGTGCCGCAAGGGGGCGGTGCGCCGAGCACTCGACCGTGGTGGGTCCAAAGCCGCACGTCGAACACTCGATGAACTGATCGAGCGTTTCGGCCGCGACAACGTCGTCGTCGAACTCACCTCGTCGGGTCTGCCCGACGACGACGAGCGCAACGCGGTCTTGGCGGCGATCGCCGCCCGATCCCGGCTCCCCGTCGTCGCCACGACCGGCGCACACTTCGCCGGGCCGGATCGTCGTCGGCTCGCGATCGCGATGGCCGCGATCCGCGCCCGCACCGACATCGAGACGATCGACGGGTGGATGCCCGGCGTCGGAGGAGCACACCTGCGCAGCGGCGACGAGGTGGCCGGCCTGCTGCGCGCGCACCCCGACGCCATCGACAACGCGGTACAGCTGGCCGCCGACTGCGCCTTCGAACTGGGTCTCATCGCACCGCGACTCCCACCGTTCGACGTACCTGACGGGCATACCGAGTCCAGCTGGCTGCGCGAACTCACCCGACGCGGGGCACTGCGCCGCTACGGCAGCCCCGCACAGCACCCGGCCGCCCACCGGCAGATCGAGCACGAACTGGCGATCATCTCTCAACTCGACTTTCCCGGCTATTTCCTCGTCGTGCACGACATCGTCGACTTCTGCCGTCGCAGCGACATCCTCTGCCAGGGCCGGGGCAGCGCCGCGAACTCGGCGGTGTGTTTTGCGCTGGGCATCACGTCGGTAGACCCGGTCGCCAACCACCTGCTGTTTGAGCGCTTCCTCTCGCCCGAGCGCGACGGTCCACCCGACATCGACGTCGACATCGAGTCCGACCGTCGAGAAGAGGCCATCCAGTACGTGTACGGCAAATACGGCCGCGACTACAGCGCGCAGGTCGCCAACGTCATCACCTACCGTCGGAAATCAGCCGTGCGCGACACCGCGCGCGCCCTCGGTTACGCGACCGGGCAGCAGGACGCATGGAGCCGGATGCCCGACGAGGCGCCCGACGACGTCACCGCCCTCGCCGCGCAGATCCGCGGCCTGCCCAGGCACCTGGGGATCCATTCGGGCGGCATGGTGATCTGCGACCGTCCGATCGCCGACGTGTGCCCCACCGAATGGGCGCGGATGCCGGGCCGCAGCGTGCTGCAGTGGGACAAGGACGATTGCGCGGCCATCGGCCTGGTGAAGTTCGACCTCCTCGGGCTGGGGATGCTCTCGGCGCTGCACTATGCGATCGACCTGGTTGCGCAGCACAAGGGCATCGACGTCGACCTGGCGCGCATCGACCTGACCGAGACGGACGTCTACGACATGCTGTGCCGGGCCGACTCGGTCGGGGTGTTCCAGGTGGAGTCGCGTGCCCAGATGGCGACGCTGCCGCGGCTGAAGCCGCGCACCTTCTTCGATCTCGTCGTCGAAGTCGCACTCATCCGACCCGGTCCGATCCAGGGCGGGTCGGTGCACCCCTACATCCGTCGCCGCAACGGTCGTGAGGAGGTCCGCTACGACCATCCGGCGCTGGAGCGGTCGCTGGAACGCACCCTGGGCATCCCGCTGTTCCAGGAACAACTGATGCAGATGGCCGTTGACGTCGCCGGGTTCAGTGCGGCACAGGCCGATCAGCTGCGCCGCGCGATGGGCTCCAAACGTTCGCCGGAGAAGATGGCTGCGCTGCGGCAGAATTTCTTCGACGGTATGCGCGAACTCCACGGCATCACCGGCGAGACCGCGGAGCGCATCTACGAGAAGATGGCCGCCTTCGCCAATTTCGGCTTCCCGGAGAGTCATTCGCAGAGCTTCGCGTCGCTGGTGTTCTACTCGGCCTGGTTCAAGCTGCACCATCCGGCCGCATTCTGCGCCGCATTGCTGCGCGCCCAACCGATGGGGTTCTACTCGCCGCAGTCGCTGGTCGCCGACGCCCGCCGGCACGGTGTGGTGGTGCACCGACCTGATCTGAATGCCTCGCTGGCCCACGCCACGTTGGAGGAGGCGGGGACCCAGGTGCGGCTCGGGCTCGCCGGGGTGCGCTCGCTCGGCGACGAGGCGGCCCAGCGGATCGTCGACGAGCGCACCGCACACGGGCGCTTCGCCGACCTCGACGACGCGGCCGCCCGCGTCGAACTGTCGCAGACACAGTGGGAGGCGTTGGCAACCGCGGGCGCGCTGGATGCGTTTGGACTGACCAGGCGCCAGGCGTTGTGGGCGGCGGGAGAGGCGGCGAGGCATCGTCGCGATCAGTTGCCGTTGCGCGCCGGTTCGGCGGCACCGGAACTGCCGGGTCTCTCCGCGGTAGAGCTGGCCTCCTCCGATGCGTGGGCCACCGGCATCACCCCGACGAGCTACCCGACGCAATACCTGCGCCCGCGGCTGGCGGCTCTGGGGGTGGTGCCGGCCGACCAACTGCTCGCCGTCGACGACGGGGATCGCGTCCTGGTCGCCGGTGCGGTGACCCACCGGCAGCGCCCGGCAACGGCGTCGGGCGTCACGTTCATCAACCTCGAAGACGAGACCGGCATGGTGAACGTGGTCTGCTCGGTGGGCCTGTGGCGTAAGTACCGCGAATTGGCGCACACCGCGACGGCTTTGGTGGTGCGCGGCAAGGTGCAGAACGCCGAGGGCGCCGTCACCGTCGTCGCCGATCGGCTGCAGCGTCTGGACCTGCGCGTCGGCACGAGGTCGCGGGACTGGTGTTGAGAAGTGCCTTTGCGCCGACGTTTGTGACCACTATGTGGTCACAAACGTCGGCACTCTGACATTTCAATCTCGGGTCACCCCTTCACGCACACCACTTGGCGCAGGTGCGCGACGACCTCGACGAGATCGGTCTGCGCCGCGATCACCTCGTCGATGTCCTTGTAGGCGGCCGGGATCTCGTCGACCACGCCGAAGTCCTTGCGGGACTCGACACCGGCCGTCTGCTCCACCAGGTCGGCGGCGGTGAACGTCTTGCGCGCCTTGGAGCGGCTCATCCGACGCCCCGCACCGTGCGACGCGGAGTAGAAGGACTCTGCCGATCCGAGTCCGCGCACGACGTAGGAGCCGGTGCCCATGGACCCGGGGATCAGCCCCAGGTCGCCGGTGCCCGCGCGGATCGCCCCTTTGCGGGTGACCAGCAGTTCGATCCCGTCGATCTCCTCGACCGCCACATAGTTGTGGTGGCAACTGATTGGCTCGTCGAACCGTACTTGACGGCCCGGGAAACTCTCCCGCACCGCCGCACACACCAGCGCGAGCATCACCGCGCGATTACGCGCCGCGTACTCCTGCGCCCACTCCAGGTCGCGGCGGTAGGCGTCCATCTCTGGTGTCCCGGCGACGAAAACGGCGAGGTCGCGGTCAGGCAGATCGGTGTTGTGCGGCAGCTTCGCCGCCACCGCCATATGCCGATCGGCCAGCTCCTTGCCGATGTTGCGGGAGCCGGAGTGCAGCATGATCCAGACGGCACCCTCGTCGTCGAGGCAGACCTCGATGAAGTGGTTGCCGCCACCCAGGGACCCCATCTGCCGCTGGGCACGCGTGTCGAGCTGGCGCACGCCGCGGTGCAGGTCGGTGAACCGCTTCCAGAACGGGTCCCAACTGCCGCTCGCTCCGCCCCCGGCACCGAAGTGCAGGCGGGCCGTGTTGACCGGGGAGTCATGGCCGTGTCGTCCGACGGGCACCTTGGCCTCGATGGCGCTGCGCATGCCGGACAGGTCGTCGGGCAGGTCGGCCGCGACGAGGTCGGTCTTCACCGCGGCCATCCCGCAGCCAATGTCGACGCCGACGGCGGCCGGGCACACCGCGACCCCGTGGACCCACGGCAGCCGCGACACCCGGCGCAGCTGGTCGAGGGCGGCGGCCTCGATGGAGGTCTCCTGTGCCCACAGCAGCGTGGGTGCGGTAGCTCCCGTCAGTGACACGGGGAATTGCGCGTTCATGGATCTTCCGATGTTCGTTGTTCTCGTGCCGCCGGTCGGCGGCCCGACAACGGTACGAAAGTGCTGGCCAAGCGTCGAACGAATATCGGGATGTGCCTTTGCGTCGACGTTTGTGACCACTATGTGGTCACAAACGTCGGCGCTCTGACAGGCTGGGTCGGTGACGAATTCCGGACTGCTCGATTCCCTGACTGCCGAACTCGGTGACGTGGTCATCACCGACCCGGACATCCTCGCCTCCTACCGGCAGGACCGCGCCGAGGATCCCGACGCCGGGACGCCGCTGGCACTACTGCGCCCCCGCACCACCGCCGACGTGCAGACCGCAGTCCGGTGGTGCGCGGCGAATTCGGTGCCCATCGTCACCCGCGGCCAGGGCACGAGCCTGTCCGGCGGCGCCACCGCCGTCGACGGTGCCGTGATGCTGACCACCGAGCGGATGAGCACCATCGTCATCGACACGGCCACCCGCACCGCGGTGTGTGAACCCGGTGCCCTGAACGCCGAGGTGAAGGCCGCCGCCGCCGCGGAGGGTCTGTGGTATCCGCCGGACCCGTCGTCGTTCGAGATCTGCAGTATCGGCGGCAACGCGGCCACCAACGCCGGCGGGCTGTGCTGCGTGAAGTACGGCGTCACCGTCGACTATGTGCTGGCGCTGGAAGTGGTGCTCGCCGACGGCCGCGCGATCCGCCTGGGCGGCAAACTCCTCAAAGACTCGGCGGGCCTGCCGCTGACCAAGCTGTTCGTCGGCAGCGAGGGACTGCTGGGCATCATCACCGAGGTCACCGTCCGGCTACTGCCGGCGCAGCCCCCGGCCAGCACGGTCGTGGGCACCTTCGCCAGCGTCGGTGACGCCAGCCGGGCGGTCCTCGCCATCACCGGGCGCATCCGTCCGGCGATGCTCGAATTCATGGACGCGGTGTCCATCAACGCCGTTGAGGACATGCTGCACATGGATCTGGACCGCAGCGCCGGGGCGCTACTGGTGGCCCAGTCCGACGCTCCGGGTGAGGCAGGTGCCGCCGAGATCGCCATCATCGAGCAGGCGTTCCGCGATAACGGTGCCGGGGATGTCTTCTCCACCGACGACCCCGACGAGGGGGAGATGTTCACCGCGGCCCGCCGCGCCGCGATCCCCGCCGTCGAACGGCTCGGATCGCTGCTCCTGGAGGACGTGGGCGTGCCCCTGCCTCAGCTACCGACGCTGGTCGAGGGGGTGGCAGCGATAGCCGCGCAGCGCGACGTCGTGATCTCGGTGATCGCGCACGCCGGTGACGGCAACACCCACCCGCTGATCGTCTTCGACCCCGCGGACTCCGATCAAACCGAGCGCGCCCACCTCGCATTCGGCGAAGTCATGGAGTTGGCCATCAGCCTCGGCGGCACCATCACCGGCGAGCACGGCGTCGGCCGGCTCAAGAAGGGCTACCTCGCCGCCCAAGTCGGTGACGACGTCATGGAACTGACCCGCACGATCAAACAGGCACTGGACCCGCAGGGGTTGCTCAACCCCGGTGTCATGCTCTGAACCGCTCGGCTTCTCAGACCGCGCCGTCGAATCCGTTCTGGCGCCACGCCTCATAAACGGCCAGCGACGCCGAGTTGGCGAGGTTGTGCGATCGGCGCGCCGGCAGCATCGGGATGCGCAGGCGGTCGGTGAGGTGCGGGTCGGCGAGCATCTCCTCGCTCAGCCCCGTCGGCTCCGGGCCGAACATCAGCACGTCGCCGGGCCGGTACTCGACGTCGGTGTAGAACCGCGTCGCATGCGCGGTGAACGCGTAGACGCGTTCCGGAGTCAGTGCCGCCCACGCGGCGTCGAGATTCGGGTGAACGGTCACGTGCGCCATCTCGTGGTAGTCGAGTCCAGCCCGCTTGACCTGCGCGTCAGTCATCTGGAATCCGAGCGGTTCCACCAGGTGGAGCTCGCATCCGGTGTTGGCGGCCAGCCGGATCGCGTTGCCAGTGTTGGGCGGGATGGCCGGCTGCACGAACAGGATGCGGAACACGTATCGCACGTTAGCGCACCGCCCGCCCGGGCACGGCGGGGCCGACGTGGAAGAATGGCCGCGTGAGCGCCATTCGACTCGACGGAATCGTCACCCGCGACGAGATCTTCGACGATCTGGCCGCGCGGGTCCAGCGGCTCAAGGCCGCGGGCATCGAACCCGGCCTGGGCACCGTCCTCGTCGGCGATGATCCGGGGTCGCAGTCCTATGTGAAGGGCAAGCACAACGACTGCGCGAAGATCGGCGTCAACTCGATCCGCAAGGACCTGACGGCCGATACGACGGCCGACGAGCTCAACGCGGCTATCGACGAGCTCAACGCCGATGACGCCTGCACCGGATACATCGTGCAGCTGCCGTTGCCGCGCCACCTCGACGAGAACGCCGCACTGGAGCGGATCGACCCCCTCAAGGATGCCGACGGCCTGCACCCGGTCAACCTGGGCCGCCTGGTCCTGGGGGAGCCGTCGACGCTGCCGTGCACGCCGCGCGGCGTCATCGCGCTGCTGCGCCGCTACGACATCCCGATCGACGGTGCCCGCGTCACCGTCATCGGCCGCGGCGTCACCATCGGCCGGCCCATCGGCCTGCTGCTCACGCGGCGCAGCGAGAACGCGACCGTGACGCTGTGTCACACCGGCACCCGCGACCTCGCGGCCGAGACGCGCCGCGCCGACATCATCGTCGCCGCCGCCGGAGTCGGGCACCTGATCAAGCCCGACATGGTGGCGCCGGGAGCGACGGTGATCGACGTCGGGGTCAGCCGCGGCGACGACGGGAAGCTGGTCGGCGACGTCCACCCGGATGTGTGGAAGGTGGCCGGTGCTGTGTCACCCAATCCCGGTGGCGTCGGGCCGTTGACCAGGGCATTCCTGTTGGTCAACATCGTCGAGCGCGCAGAGGCGCAGCTGGCGGCGCGGGAGGCCTGAGGTGAGCCGACCCGACGACGAGGAGCCCGCCGCCAAGGTGGCGGGCGCCGGCGAGTGGGCCACGACCCGGGCTCAGCCGCGGGTGCTGCCGCCGATCGAGGAGTTGCCGACCAACGAAGAGCGCGCCCGGTCGCTGCGCAAGGCGCGTGTCCGTCGCTGGTACCTCATGCAACTCCCGTACTTCTTCGTTCTGGGCGTCGTCGCGCTGGCGGTCGTGCTGGTCCTCGTCGACCGGTGGCGGCGCGGTGCCTTCGTGTTCGGCGGGGCGCTGGCATTGGGCGCGGTGCTGCGGGCGGTCTTGCCGACGAGCCGCGCGGGTCTGCTGCAAGTGCGCGGCCGCGTGTTCGACGTCTCGGCGCTGACGGCACTGGCGACCGTCGTGCTCTGGATGGCGTTCACGATCGATCCCTTGGGAACACGCTAACCGCGTCAGCGCGCGAGGGCGACCGTCTGGCGCAGGAGGTCGGCGATGGCGTCGAACTCGACGAGGAAGGCGTCGTGGCCGTACACGGACTCGACGACGCGCAGGCCGCCCACGCAATTGCCGAGCTCGCGGGCGAGCTCTTCTTGCAGGCGGATGGGGTAGAGCCGGTCGCTGTCGATGCCGCCGACGATGACCGGCGTCTGGCAGGAGCTCAACGCGGCGCGGACGCCGCCGCGCCCCCGCCCGACGTCGTGGTTGTTGAGCACCTCGGTGAGCGCGACATAGGACGCCGGGTCGAAGCGGGAAATGATCTTCTCGGCCTGGTGGTCGAGGTAGGACTGCACTGCGTAGCGGCCGTCGAGCAGCGTATCCTCGTCGCCCTGGGCCGAGTTTGCGAACCGCTCGTCGAGTTCGACCTCGTGGCGATAGGTCAGGTGCGCGATGCGGCGTGCCACGCCCATGCCCGTGGTCGGTGCGAAATCGGTTCCGTGGTAGTCGCCGCCCTGCCAGGCCGGGTCGGCCTTGATGGCCGCGATTTGCGTGGTTTGTGTGCCGATCTGATCGGCGGTGGCGCGGGCGCCGACCGCGAGCACCAATGCGGCGCGCGTGCGCTCGGGATAGGTGACAGCCCATTCGAGGGCGCGAGCACCGCCCATCGAACCGCCGACGGCTGCGGCCACCGACGTCACTCCGAGTTCGTCGAGCAGGGCGGCTTCAGCGCGCACCTGGTCGAGCACGGTCAGATGGGGGAATCGGGATCCCCACGGTTTGCCGTCGGGGGAGATCGACGAGGGGCCAGTCGACCCGTTGCACCCGCCGAGGACGTTGGCGGCGATGACGCACCACTCGTCGGTGTCGACCGCGGCCCCGGGGCCGATGAGGCCGTCCCACCAGCCGGCAGCTACGTGGTCGGCGTCGGCCGGCCCGGTGACGTACGTGTCAGCCGTCAACGCGTGCAGGACCAGCACGATGTTGTCGCGGGCCGCGTTGGGCCGCCCCCATCGCGAGAACGCCATGGTGACGTCCGGGATCGTCGCGCCCCCATCGAGCGCGATGTCACCGACTGAGACCCGATGGTAAGTGCCGTCGGGCGTCGACGCCCACTCCGCCTGGGGCGGATCATCCGTCGGCGCAGCCGCCGACGCCGGAACGGACGTGGCGTCCGCGCCGGGTCGGCGGTTGTGCAGGATGGTCACCTCGGCCTCGCTGATCGTGCGCTCCCTAGCCTTTGGCCGCCGCGAAACCCCGGTCTAGGTCGGCCAGGATGTCGTCGATGCCCTCGATACCGACCGACAGGCGGACCAAGCCCGGCGTGACGCCGGCGGCGAGTTGCTCGTCGGGGGTGAGCTGGCTGTGTGTCGTCGAAGCCGGGTGGATGACCAGCGACCGCACGTCGCCGACGTTGGCGACGTGGCTGTGCAGGGTCAGTGCATCGACGAACCGCTTGCCTGCATCGACACCGCCGTCGAGCTCGAAGCTGATGACCGAGCCGGTGCCCTTCGGGAGCAACTTGCCCGCCAGCTCGTGGTACGGCGACGAGTCGAGTCCGGCGTAGTACACGTCGGTGACCTGCGGGTGGTCAACGAGGTAAGCGGCCACCTTCTGGGTGTTCTCGACGTGGCGCTGCACGCGCAGGCTCAGCGTCTCGATGCCCTGCGCGATGAGGAAGGCGTTGAACGGCGAGATCGCCGCACCCGTGTCGCGCAGTAGCTGGACCCGTGCCTTGAGTGCGTAGGCGGGCGCGCCGAGGTCGACGAACTTGACTCCGCCGTAGCTCGGGTCGGGCTGGGTGAAGCCGGGGAACAAGTCCTCACCGTCACGCTGGGACGTCCAGTCGAACGTGCCGCCGTCGATGATGACTCCGCCGATGGAAGTGCCGTGACCGCCGATCCACTTGGTGGTGGAGTGCACGACGATGTCGGCACCGTGCGCCAGCGGGTTGAGCAGGTACGGCGTGGCCAACGTGTTGTCGACGATGAGGGGCACACCGTTGCGGTGGGCGACCTCGGCGACGGCCGAGATGTCGAGGATCTCGATCTTCGGGTTGGAGATCGTCTCCCCGTAGAAGGCGCGCGTGTTGGGGCGAACCGCAGCCTGCCAGGACTCCGGGTCATCGGGGTTCTCGACGAACGTCGTCTCGATACCGAACTTCGGCAGCGTGTAGTGGAGCAGGTTGTAGGTACCGCCGTAGAGGCGCGGGCTGGCGACGACGTGTCCGCCGGCCTCGACGATGTTCTGGATCGCGTAGGTCTCCGCGGCCTGGCCGGAGGCGACGAGCAGCGCGGCAACGCCGCCCTCGAGAGCGGCGAGGCGCTGCTCGACGACGTCCTGCGTCGGGTTCATGATCCGGGTGTAGATGTTGCCCGGCTCGGCCAGCCCGAAGAGGTTGGCGGCATGCGTGGTGTCGTTGAAGACGTACGACGTGGTCTGGTAGATCGGCAGTGCACGCGCGTTGGTCGCGGCATCAGCGGCCTGGCCCGCGTGGACCTGCTTGGTCTCGAAGCTCCAACCCGTCGTTGGATCGTCTTGTTCTTGCGACATGGTTCTCATTCACCTTCTGGTCGGTTCGGGTTTCCCCGGCCTGGGTCCGACCGTCGGACCCGCGCTTGCCGTGCGGACTGCGCCGCCTGGCCAGGTCATCACCCGGAGCACCCCACCGCGGTTGGAGGGTTGTCGATCAGCAAGCCGGGGCTTGACGCTGATTCTCTGGACCTGCCATCAAGGATATAACACGGTCACCCCACCGCTGGCGGGGTCTGGAATCGACGTGAACGGAAAGGCGCGGAGAAGGCGTCAGTGCACGTGGAGCGGGGCGCGGGGGACTTCTCGCCGCAGCCCGATAAGGGCGCGGGCATGCGCGTCGAGTGCGATGTCCTCGGCGGTTGTCGGTACCCAGGGCCGCACATCGGTCGCGTCGCCGTCGGCGTCGATTGCCGCGACGATCACCAGCGCGTGGCTGGTGTCGCGGAACTCACCGGTGCGCGGGTCGCCAGCGCTCATCCGGACGGCGATGTGCATGGTCTGACGGCCGGTGTGCAGCAGTCGGGAGCGGGTGCGCACGACGTCGCCGATGTGCACCGGTGCGTAAAAGCGCACGCCGCCGACATAGGCGGAGACGCAGTCCTGGCTGGCCCACTGGGTGGCGCACGTGTAGGCGGCCTCGTCCATCCATTCCATGATCCGGCCGCCGTGCGCGTTGCCGCCCCAGTTGACGTCGGTGGGGGCGGCCAGGAAGCGCATCTTCGCCTCCGGTGCGATGCCAGCGTCGCTGTAGGTGGTCGAGGCCATTTCGGCCTCGATCCGCTTGCGCAGGCCGATGCGGGCGATCGCGGCCTCGGCGTCGGCGATCTCTTGAAGCGTGCGGGGGCGCCACGGCGGCACCGCACGCGGGCGGCGATGTTCGTCCAGCGCGATGAACACGACGAGGCAGTCGCTCACCTCGCGGTACTCACCGGTGCACGGATCGGCCGAGGACACCGTGCACATCAGGTGCATGCTCGACGTCCCGGTGTAGACGATCCGGGCGGTGACCTCGACGAGGTCGCCGGCGCGGACATGGCGGGAGAACCGGACGTTGCCGACGTAGGCGGTGACGCAGTAGCCGCCCGACCAGGCTGCGGCACAGGCGTAGGCCGCCTTGTCGATCCAGTTCAGCAGTCGGCCGCCGCGCACCGCACCGCCCATCGAGGCGACGTCGGTGGGGGCGGCGAGGAAGCGCAGGGTCATCCGTCCGTTGTCGGTCATGGGCCAATGGTGAGGGGCCGGAAATCCTCACGACGCACCCGGTGCGGCACGTGCGGAGTCGGTCATCTGGCCGAAATCCATTCCTCATCCGTCCGTATCCTCAACCGCCGAATGGGCCCCGGAATCGCGTCCACCGAGCCCACAAATCGACCGACCGAGCGCTCGGGGATGCGGTGACGAACGCAACAATCCCACCGAGTAGACTCGGCAAACAGTACGGACGTTATGTTTGCGGTGAACAGCGGCGGACAGCACCGCGTACTAGGTTTAATCCATGCGGGTCGTCGACGTGTCACCCACGCCGCGGCCCTGCTGCTCCGACCCCGTCGCAGCCACCACTGCGCACCCGATGCCGAGGAGGGCACCAGCCATATGGGCAAGATCAAGGTCGAGGGAACCGTCGTCGAGCTCGACGGCGACGAGATGACTCGAATCATCTGGCAGTTCATCAAAGAGAAGCTGATCCACCCCTACCTCGACGTCAACCTCGATTACTACGACCTCGGCATCGAGCATCGTGACGAGACCGACGACCAGGTGACCATCGACTCGGCCCATGCCATCCAGAAACACGGTGTCGGCGTGAAGTGCGCGACGATCACCCCCGACGAGGCCCGCGTCGAGGAATTCGGCCTGAAGAAGATGTGGCGCTCGCCCAACGGCACCATCCGAAACATCCTGGGCGGCACGATCTTCCGCGCCCCGATCCTGATCTCCAACGTGCCGCGTCTGGTGCCCGGTTGGACCAAGCCCGTCGTCGTCGGCCGTCACGCCTTCGGCGACCAGTACCGCGCCACCGACTTCAAGGTGCCCAACGCCGGCACGGTGACCATCACGTTCACGCCCGACGACGGTGGCGAGCCCATCGAGCACGAGATCGTGAAGCTGCCCGAAGAGGGCGGCGTCGTGATGGGCATGTACAACTTCAACAAGTCCATCGAGGACTTCGCGCGGGCGTCGTTCAACTACGGCCTGCAGCGCAACTACCCGGTGTACCTGTCGACCAAGAACACCATCCTCAAGGCCTACGACGGTGCATTCAAGGACATCTTCCAGGACATCTTCGACCGCGAGTTCAAGGCCGAGTTCGACGCGGCCGGCCTGCACTACGAGCACCGCCTGATCGAC
>DLKD01000116.1 GCA_002477755.1 Gordonia sp. UBA7599 | reverse complement strand
CCGATGATGTCGCGCTGGATCTCGTTGGTGCCGCCGTACACGGTCGAGATTATTGCACTGCGCATGAGGTGCTCGGCGTCGAATTCCTTGGTGTAGCCGTAGCCGCCCATCATCTGCATGCCGTCGATCGTCATCGCCTTGGACACCTCGGTGGCCTTCAGCTTCACCATCGACGCCTCGCGCGGATACATCTTCGTCGGGTTGGCGTCGGCCTTGAAGGCCAAGTTGTAGACCAACAGCTTGGTGCACTCGATCTCGGTGGCGTGGTCGGCCATGCGGTGCCGCAGTGCCTGGAACGTGCCGACCGGACGGCCGAACTGCTTGCGCTCGGTGATGAACTTCAACGTGTCGTCGAAGGACCGCTGCGCCAGGCCGAGCTGCATCGCCCCGAGGATCAGCCGCTCGGTGTTCAACCCGGCCATCAACTGCCACCAGCCCTGGTTCACCTGGCCGACGACGTATTCGTCGGGGATGAAGCAGTCGGTGAAGTAGAGGTCGTTCTGCTCGCGCCCCCCCAGCGTCTCGATAGGCACGATCTTCAGGCCCGGAGTACCGGCCGGTACGTGGAACTGGGTGATGCCCTCGTGCTTCTTGTCGGTGCGCTCGGTGCGTGCGATCAGCAGGATCGACGATGCGATCGCGGCGTTGGAGATCCACGTCTTCTGGCCGTTGATGAGCCAGCCGCCATCGACCTTCTCGGCCTTGCAAGACAGGTTGGCGACGTCGGAGCCGGCCTCGGGTTCGCTCATCGCGATGGCCAGGGAGTCGCCGGCGACGACGTTGGCGAGCACCTCCTTCTTGAGCTCCTCGGAGGCGAACTTCTCGTAGGCCGCGGCGGTGATGAACGTCGGGCCGATGCCGCCGACCGGCGCCAGGCCGCGCAGCGCCTCCTCGAGGAAGATGCAAAGTTCGACGTTGCCGGCCCCGGCGCCGCCGTACTCCTCGCCGACGATGATCCCGGCCCAACCGAGCTCGGCCATCTTCCGGTAGAGCTCTTCGCTGTGCGGGCCGTCGGCGGTGTACTTCGCGCGCTGCTCGCGGGTGCCGACTTCGCGGGCGCAGAAGTCGCGGACCGCCTGGGCGAAGGATTTCTGCTCGGGGGTGAATTCAAACATCGGGGCGTGTCGCCTTTCTTCGTGGATCGTCGGAACCATTCCTATCACATATATGTGATAGGTGAAAGGGTTGATTCGATAGTCGCCTACGCTGTGGACCCATGGCAGGCACCGATGACCAGTCCCCGCACTCGGGCGAGGACTTTCTGGACGCGAACCGCAAGAACCGCGCCAAGGCGCGAGACGCCGCGGAGCGCGAGGCGGCGCGCAAGACCGCGCGCACCCCGGGCAAGGTCGAGACCCCACGACGGTCCGTCGCCGGCGCGCTGGCCGACCGCTGGGGTGCTACCCGCACGGTCGCCGTCCTCCTGGCGCTTTGTGCGGCCCTCGCCCTCGGATCGGTGGGCCTGGCGGCGTGGGCCGTCCACTCGTCGCAGGTCGCCGCGCAGACCGACCCCCAGTCGGCCCATGGGCGAGACGCCATGACTACCGCGCGCACCTACGTCGCGTCGGTCATGACGTACGACGTCAAGGACTACGCCGACCTCGACCGTCGCATCCGGGAGATCTCCACGACCGATTTCGCCGAGAAGTTCATCGAATCCTCGGCGCAGGCGCGCAAGGCCAATACGGCCGCGGGCGCATCGTCGAAGGCAACGGCACCGACCGCCGGATTCATCTCGTTGACGAAGGACCGGGCGCAGGTCCTGGTCGCCTTGGACCAGACGATCACCGCGCCGGAGATCGCCGCCGAACTGCCTGACGGACACCTGTACCAGTCCCGTGTCCAAGTCACGTTGGTGCGCGACGACGATCGGTGGCTGCTTGACGACCTCCAGGTCGTCTGACGGCCGTGGTGTGGCTCACACGTGTGCTAGAACGGGGACGTGACCGACACCGATGAACTCATCACCACTGTTGATGGCGGCGTCGCCCGCCTGACCATCAACCGCCCCGAACGCATGAACGCCCTAAGTGCGCGTATCACCGACAAGATCCGGACGACTCTGCAGGAGTGGGCCGGGCGGGATGACCTGCGGACCGTCGTCCTCACCGGCGCCGGCGGCAGCTTTTCGACCGGCGCCGATATCACCGACATCGCGGCCAACTCCGGCGGCGGTGCGAGCGCCATCTCCGAGGAGGGGGCGGCCACCATCATCTCGCGCGGCTCGGACCTCGCTCGGGCGGTGCGGGCGATCCCGGTGCCTGTAATCGCCGCGGTCGACGGCGCCGCGGTGGGCATCGGGGCGTCGATGGCCCTGGGCGCCGACCTCGTCTACGCGACGAGCCGCGCGTACTTCCTCTTCCCGTTCGTCAACATCGGGCTCATGCCCGACGGTGGGGCGAGCATGTTGATCGCCGCGTCCATCGGCCGTGCGCGGGCCAACGCGCTGTTGATGCTCGGCGAGAAGTTCCGCGCTCCTGCTGCGTTCAACGCCGGCCTGGTCACCGAGGTCCTCGACGACGAGCCGGCCTTGCAGGCCCGCGTCGAGGAGGTGGTCGCGAAACTCGCGGCGAAATCCTCGTCGGCTCTGCGCACGACCAAAGCGGCCGCCGATGCGATCACCATGGCTGCCTTCGAGCCGGCGCTTGCGCTCGAACTGGCCGGACAGACCCGACTGCTCCAGTCCGTGGAGTTCCAACAGACCTTGGCCGCATTCGCCAAACCGCAGGCCTAGTGCCAGACCGAACACTTCGAGGAGACCCAGAAAGATGAACACCGCTGCCACCCATCCGATCGGCGATCTGACCGTCGAACCGCTGCGTTCGCGTCGCAACCACTGGAACAACCAGGTGCGTCGGCATGCCTTGATGAAGGGTGACGCCCCCGCGCTGCGCTTCGGCGGCGTGGAGACGTCGTGGCGGCGACTCGACGAGCGGACCCACGCGTTCGCGGCTGCGCTGCACCGACGCGGAGTGGCGTTCGGCGACCGTGTCATGGTCCTCATGCTCAACCGTTCCGAGTACGTCGAGGTGGTGCTCGGCGCCAATCTGATCGGTGCGATCGCGGTACCGGTGAATTTCCGGATGGCGCCCGCCGAGGTCGGCTTCCTCGTCGCGGACAGCGGTGCGCGGTGGATCGTCACCGAGACGGCGCTGGCGCCGCTGGCCGCCGGTGTCGCCGCGGCTACCGGGTCGATCGACGGGATCATCACCGTGGGTGATGCGGATGCGAGCCAGCTCGCGTTCGAGGATCTGATGGCCGAGGATGCTTCGGACCTGCCCGACATCGATGTGCCGGAGGAGACCGTCGCGCTGATCATGTACACCTCGGGCACGACGGGCAAGCCCAAGGGGGCGATGCTGACCCACCAGAACATGCAGGCCCAGGCCATGACGTGCCTGGAAGCACTGAGCACCCGTCCCGACGACATTGCGTCGTGCGTTGCGCCGATGTTCCACATCGCCGCGCTGGGGGCGATGGCGCCGACTTTCTACGCGGGGGCACTCACGGTGATCCACCCCTTGGGTGCCTTCAACCCCGATGATCTGCTCGACACCCTCGAAAAGGAGGGCACCACGTCGATCTTCCTGGTGCCCGCGCAGTGGCAGGCGGTATGCGCGTCGCAGCGGGCCAAGCCGCGTGAGCTGAGACTGCGGGTCATCAGCTGGGGTGCGGCGCCGGCGTCGGACGCTGTTCTCACTGAGATGGGCGAGGTCTTCCCCGACGCGATGAATGTCGCTGTGTTCGGACAGACGGAGATGTCGCCGGTCACCTGCGTGCTGGAAGGCAGCGATGCGCTGCGCAAGATCGGATCTGTGGGGCGGGTCGTTCCGTCGGTCTCGGCGCGGATCGTCGACCCCCTTGGGCACGACGTTCCCGACGGGGAGGTCGGCGAGATCGTCTACCGCGGCCCGCAGCTCATGGCCGGCTACTGGCAGAACCCGACGGGCACCGCCGATGCCTTCGCCGGCGGTTGGTTCCATTCCGGGGACTTGGTCCGCCGCGACGAGGAGGGCTTCATCTACGTCGTCGACCGGGCCAAGGACATGATCATCTCTGGCGGGGAGAACATCTACTGCGCGGAGGTCGAGAACGCGCTGTTCAGCCACCCGCGCATCACCGAGGCGGCCATTATCGGCCGTGCCGACGCGAAGTGGGGAGAAGTCCCGGTCGCGGTGGTCGTGGTCGCCGACGGGGGAGATCTGACGGTCGAGGAGCTCGAACCCTTCCTCAACGAGCGACTCGCCCGCTACAAGCACCCCAAGGACGTTGTGATTGTCGACGAGCTGCCCCGTAACGCCGGCGGCAAGGTGGTCAAGCCCGTCCTCCGCGCCGATTTCGGCAGCAAGGACGCCGGCTTGCACAGCTGAAACGGAGCTCGCGCCGCCCCGCAGTTGAGGCAAGAACTGGAACGTGTTTCAATTTTCCCGATCGGTGACTACGCTCACAATCATCAGGGACCGGTAGTCCCAACGCACGAGTGGAACGAGGGTGGAAATGAAGACCAAGGCAGCGCTGATTCGCGAACTGAATACTCCGTGGAAGATCGAAGAGATCGAGATGGGCGATCCGAAGCCCCATGAGGTCAAGATCAAGATGCATGCCGCGGGGATGTGCCACTCCGACCACCACCTGATGACCGGCGGCATCCCCCTGGCGGGCTTCCCGGTCCTCGGTGGACACGAGGGTGCCGGCGAGATCATCGAGTTGGGTGAGGGCGTCGAGGGCCTCGAGGTCGGCGACCACGTCGTCCTGTCCTTCATCCCGTCGTGCGGCAAGTGTCCGCCGTGCCAGTCCGGCATGGCGAATCTGTGCGATCTCGGCATGTACCTCCTGCAGGGCGAGGCCATCTCCGACCACACCTTCCGGATCCAAACCCCCGATGGTGCGAACGTCTACCCGATGACCCTGCTGGGCACCTTCAGCCCGTACATGGTGGTTCACGAGGCGTCGGTGGTGAAGATCGACAAGGACATCCCGTTCGAGGTAGCGGCGCTGTGCGGCTGCGGCATTCCGACCGGCTACGGCTCGTCGACGCGAAGCGGCGACGTGCGCCCCGGTGAGGACGTCGCCATCATCGGCGTCGGGGGTGTCGGTACCGCGGCGCTGCAGGGCGCGATTATCGCAGGGGCGCGCAACGTGTTTGCCGTCGACCCGGTCGAGTGGAAGCGCGAGCAGGCGCTGAAGTTCGGTGCAACGAAGGCTTACGCCACCATCGAGGAGGCCATGGCCGATATTGCGGGCATCACCGCTGGTGGCATGTGCAAGAAGGTCATCGTCACCGTCGGCGAGGTCCACGGCAAGGACATCGACGATTGGATGAACCTCACCTCCAAGGGGGGCACCTGTGTGCTGACCGGCATGGGCAGCATGCTCGATACCGAGGTCACTTTGAACTTCTCGATGCTGACCCTGATGCAGAAGAATCTGCAGGGGACGATCTTCGGCGGCGCGAACCCGAAGCTCGACATCCCGATGCTGCTGTCGATGTACAAGGCAGGCAAGCTCAACATCGCCGACATGATTACGCGCGAGTACCGCCTCGACCAGATCAACGAGGGCTACACGGACATGCTCGAGGGGCGCAACATCCGCGGCGTCATCCGCTACACCGAAGAAGACTGGTGAGTCGCTGACGGCACGGCCGTTCCCGTCATTTCCGGGTTTGGTGCACTAAAGTCTCTGGGGAATCGCGACTTCCGTCGTGAGACCAACTCTGAAGGGTATGTGGGATGGCTGACGAAGCTAAGAAGAAGGCGAAGGCCGCCGAGCGTGAGCGCGCCTCGGCGATCGCCGAGGGCAAATGGGTGCCGGCGCCGGCGGACAAGTCTAAGGCCGTGTGGTTCCGCGTGGCCGCGATCGTCCTCTGGGTCGCCGCCATCGCGATCGAGCTCTGGGTGATCTTCAAGATCCTGCTGCCCGATGACAAAGAGGTCGTGACCTGGCAGATCCTGGTCTTCTTGGCCGCGATGGCGGTCTTGGCGATCGCGGGCAACCTTCTCTGGCGCAAGGCCAACCGTCTCGACCCCGCGTCGGAGCAGAACAAGTTCCGCTTCTTCGTCCAAAACCAGCTGGGTGCGATCATCACGGTGATCGCCTTCCTCCCGCTGATCATCCTGGTCTTCCTCGACAAGGACATGGACGGCAAGCAGAAGGGCATCATCGGCGGCATCGCGATTGCGATCGCTGCGGCGGTTTTCGCCACTGGCGTGGAGACCAACCCGGTCTCGCAGGAGCAGATCACCCGTGAGCGCAACGTCGTGCAGGCGCTGACCGGTCAGGACCAGGTCTGGTACTCCAAGAAGGGTTCCAAGTTCCACGTCTGCAAGCAGGCCGCTCTCGTCACCGGTCGGATCCAGCCGCAGAACCTCACCAGCGGCACAGTGGCCCAGGCGCATGCCGACGGGGTCGACGAACTGACCAAGCTGTGGCCCACCGAGGCGCGCAAGCACTGCGATGTTCCCGAGGATCGGATCCAGGCCGTGCTCTCGGGCGCAACGGGTCTGAACGCCGAGGAGTTGAAGAAGACCCTCAACCCCGACGAGGACGACATGGTCAAGGCCCCGGCGAGCGTGCCGGCAACGCCGAACAATGTCACCCCGCTGCCGACGAAGGCGCCCACGACGGCGCCGACCACGACGCGTCCCGCCGCGTAGCGAGTGCTGCAGGATCTGGCGCACTGGCCGGTCGACAATGTCGCCGGCGCGCTGATCGGCCCGGGCGGTGTCACCGAGACCTTCGGTGACACCGCCCGGGCTTTCGCGTTGGCATCGGTGACCAAGCCGCTGGTCGCCTCGGCGGTGCTCGTCGCTGTCGAAGAGGGCGCGGTCGAGCTGGACACCCCGGCGGGACCGCCGGGCGCGACGGTTGCGCACCTGTTGAGCCACGCCTCCGGCCTGGCCTTCGACAGCCGCGAGCAGATCGCGCCGGTGGCGTCGCAGCGCATCTATTCCTCGGCGGGGTTCGAGGTGCTCGCCGAAACCGTCGAGCAGGCGACGGGCATCGCCTTCCCCGACTACCTGACCGCAGCGGTCGCCGAACCACTGGGCATGTCGACGACGACGCTTGACGGACCGGCCGGACACGGCGCGACGTCGTGCGTCGACGACCTGGCCCGCTACGCCCATGACCTGTTGCGCCCGCGCCTGGTTGCGCCGGAGACTGCCCGCAGTGCACGGTCGGTGTGGTTTCCCGGGCTCGACGGCTTCGTTCCCGGCTACGGGCGTCACCGGCCCTGTGACTGGGGTCTGGGGTTCGAGATCCGCGGACACAAGTCGCCGCACTGGACGGCGCCGAGCGCCTCCCCGGAGACGTTCGGCCACTTCGGGCAGTCGGGGACCTTCCTATGGATCGACCCGGTGGCACAGAACGCCTGCGTCGTCCTCACCGACCGTGCCTTCGGTGCGTGGGCCAAACCGCTGTGGAGCGATTTCAACGAGGACCTTTATCCAAACCCGCATGGATAGGCACCGAAACCCCAGACCCGCGCGGTAGTTTGAATCGGCGGCCGGGTGGACCCGGCCCCTTTCTTGACAATGATTCCGCAACGACGAAAGAGTTTCCGTGGCCCGCTATGAGTTTCCAACCACCGCAGAGCTTCTCGAGATGGGAGAGCCGCGCGAGAATGCGGTGACCGTCTACCTGCCGGCGACAGCTGGCGATTTCGAGCTGGCGAGGACCACGGTCAAGAGCTCAATGGACGAGGTCATCCGCACGCTGCGCGATCGCGGGGCGAGTCACGGGCTCCAAGAGGCCTTTGCGGCCCGGACTGCGGAGATCCTCGCCGATGAGTGCTGGCACAAGCTGTCGCGGTCGCTGGCGATCTTCACCACCGACGAGACGGCCGAGGTCTTTGTGCTTCCGAACAATCTGGAGCACCAGATCCAGGTGAGCCGCTACTTCGACCTGGGCCAGTTCTTGCGCGCAGTAGCGACCCCGCAGGACGCCTACGCGCTGTCGCTCTCGGGCAAGGAGTGGAATCTCTGGCGCGCCAGTGGCACCACCCGGGCCCACGAGATCGCCGTCGACCATGAGGGCCACAACAGCGTCACCCATCGCGAGGAGGCCAACGCCGACATCCTCGACGTGTACGCGAAGGACATCGCCGGGATCGTCGAGCGCGAACTCAACAACGAGGATCCCACCGGTCTGCAGCCCCTTTTCCTGTTCGCCACCGACCCGCTGGAGGGGATCTTCCGCAAGATCGGCGTTGGCCCCCGGACGATCGTGCGGGTGCCCGGCGGATCCGACGACCTGACGGTCGACGGGGTCGACGGTGCGATTCGTGCGGGCCTGGAGGAGATCAACGCGCAGCGGGCTGGTGAGACGGTCGACACGCTCGCCGACGGAATCAGCAAGGGCCTGGTCGCCACCGACCTCGTCGATATTGCGCGGGCCGCCGTCGGCGGTGCCGTCGACACCCTGGTCTACGACTTCACCATCGACATCCTGGGCCGCCTCGACAGTGCGACCGGTGCGGTGGAGTACTTCGACGACGGGTACGACCTGTTGTCGCGGATCGCGGTCACAGTGCTCGCCAATGGGGGAGCGGTGATTCCTGTTCGGGCTGCGGATATCGACTCCGACATCTGGAACGGTACGGCCGTCGCACGGCTGCGCTTCCCGTTGTCGCAGTAGGCCGTGGGTTAACCTCGCCTCATGCGTGAACTGACAGCAGACGACCTCGGCCTTCTGCTGTCAGTTTTCGCGGTTCTGCTGCTGGCCTTCGCCACCAATTTCCATTTCTCGCGCAAAGAGGTGCGCCGGCACCGCCGTGCGGCCATCGTCTTCGTCGGCCTCAGCTTCCTGGGGGAGGGTGCGACGGTGATCGCGCTGCTGCTCACGTGGGTCGCGCTGTGGAGTCCGAAGGCGTGGGACCGGATTGACAATGCGCTCGTCTTCATCCCCGGCACGATCGCCATCTGCTGTGCGGTGCTCTTGACATTCGAGTCCGTGTGGGCGCGGGCCCAGCGGATTGCCGAGATCGGCATCGAGAAACACGCGTCACACCAGGATCAAAAAGAACTAGCGCAACACACGTCGCATGAGGCACAATAGTCAACAGAGATGTGATATCGAGCTAGTGAGGATCAGCGCCGCCGGGCGCGACGAGGTGTGTTGGGGAAGACGTTCCTCGTCGAACCGGAGGTGATCAACGTGCGCAACTTGGCGCAGATCGCGGAGTACGCGACGGGCGTGGTGTACATCCATGCCGCTCCCGTGGCGTTGTGCCCACATGTCGAGTGGGCGTTGTCGTCGACCCTGAATGTGCGCGCCCAGCTGAAGTGGTCGCCGCAGGATGCCGAGCCCGGCATGCAGCGGGCCACGGCCGACTGGGTGGGGCCGGCGGGTACCGCCGCCCGTCTGGTCACGGCGTTGCGCGAGTGGTCGTCGCTGCGGTTCGAGGTGACCGAGGATCCCGGCGAGGGAGTTGACGGCCTCCGCTTCAGCTACGTACCCGGCTTGGGGCTGTGGCACGGGTCGACCGCAGCCAACGGCGACGTGATCTTGGGGGAGATGCAGATCCGCGCTCTCATGGACGCCCAACCCGACGGTCGTGGCCTCGCGGGCGAGTTGAACGCTGCGCTGGGCACAGCTTGGGACAACGAGCTGGAGAACTACCGACTCGGCTCGGTGGGCGCAGAAGCCACGTGGTTGGCCCAACGGGTGGGGTGAACACCGCACACGTTGGATGACACGAGCCCCGCCCGGTGCGACCGGAGCGGGGCTCGTTGTTTCTGCAGCTCGTCGTGCGGGGCGACGACTACAGCGGGATGTTCTTGTGCCGTCCCCGGCGTGCGGGCGCGGCGGCGATGGCGGCGGCCAGGCGGCTGCGGGTGGTCGCCGGATCAATGATCTCGTCGACGACGCCGATCGACTGGGCGCGGCCCACACCACCGGCAATCGCTTCGTGCTCGGCGGCCAGACGGTCGTGCAGGTCCTCGCGCTCATCGTCGGGCGCAGCCGCGAGCGCCTTCTTGTGGAGGATGCCGACGGCGGCCTTGGCGCCCATCACGGCGACCTCCGACCCCGGCCAGGCGAACACGGCGGTGGCGCCGAGGGCGCGGGAGTTCATTGCGATGTAGGCGCCGCCGTAGATCTTGCGCGTCACCAGGGTCACCCGCGGGACACTGCACTCGGCGAACGCGTGGAGCAGCTTTGCGCCGCGGCGCACGACCCCCTCCCATTCCTGGCCGACGCCGGGCAGGTAGCCGGGAACGTCGGTGAGGACGACGAGCGGGATGCCGAACGCATCGCAGAGGCGGACGAACCGCGAGGCCTTCTCAGCGCTCAGCGAGTTCAGGCAGCCGCCCATGCGCAGCGGATTGTTGGCAATGACGCCGACGCTGCGGCCGGCGAGTCGGCCGAAGCCGACGACGATGTTGGGTGCCCACTTAGCCTGGAACTCCTCGAACGAGGAGATCTCGTTTCCGTCGATGTCGTACTCGGTGTCGAGTAACTGGCGCACGATCGGGTGGACGTCGTAGGCGCGCCGGTTGGACTCGGGGAGCAGTGCGCGCAGGTCGGTGTCACCGGCGACGGCCTTGGCCTGGTCGACTTCGCCCTGCTTGGCGAATGTGGCGACGAGCCGGCGGGCGCGCCACAGCGCGTCGGATTCGGAATCGGCGGTGATGTGGCAGACACCGGACTTCTTGCCGTGCGTATGCGGGCCGCCGAGCGATTCCATGTCGACGTCTTCGCCGGTGACGCTGCGAACGACGTCGGGCCCGGTGACGAAGACCCGGCCCTCCGGCGCCATGATGACGACATCGGTGAGAGCAGGGCCGTAGGCGGCGCCGCCGGCCGCAAAGCCGACGACGACTGAGATCTGGGGGATGTAGCCCGACGCGCGGACCATGGCCTCGAAGATCAGGCCGACGGCGTGCAGGGCCTCGACGCCCTCGGCGAGCCGGGCGCCACCGGAATGCCAGATGCCGACGACCGGTGCCTGCTCGGCGATCGCGGTGTCGATGGCGTCGACGATGTGGGCACAACCAACCACTCCCATGGCACCGCCCATCACGGTGCCATCGGTGCAGTAGGCCACGGTGGTAACACCGTTGACCGATCCGACGGCGGTCTGCACCCCAGAGCGGTCCCTGGGGTGCAGGAGCCGCATCGTGCCCTCGTCGAAGAAGTTGGTCAAGCGAAGCAGCGGGTCACGTGGATCCGCTGATCCTTCATGGCTGGTGATGGGAGCCAGGGTGGTCATCGCTTCCTCCTTGCGTCGTGGCAGTCGGGTCGAGTCACTGCAGTCGGAGTGGCTGGTTGTGCGTCACATTCGGTTAGTAGCGTCCAATCGCGATGGCCACGTTGTGGCCGCCGAAACCGAACGAGTTGTTGAGTGCGTATTCGTAGTTGCCTTCGCGGGGTTTGCCCGCGACGACGTCGATGTCACCGCACTCGGGATCGAGATTGTCCAGGTTGAGGGTCGGCGGGATAACGCCTTCCTCAACCGCCTTCATCGTCAGCACCGACTCGAGGGCGCCCACGGCACCGATCGAGTGGCCCAGCGCCGACTTCGGGGCGTAGATCGCCGCATGGTTACCGACCGCCGACAGGATGCCGACCGCCTCGGCGGTGTCGCCGATGGGGGTGGACGTCGCGTGGGCGTTGACGTGGCTGATGTCCTTGGGTGTCAGCCCGGCGGTCTGGATTGCGCGGGCCATGGCCCGCGAATTGCCCTGACCGGTGGGGTCGGGGGCAACCAGGTGGAATCCGTCGGAGGTGATGCCGGCACCGAGGACGCGGGCGTGGATGTGCGCGCCGCGCGCCTTCGCATGCTCCTCGCGCTCGAGGATCAGCATCGCGGCTGCCTCGCCGAAGACGAAGCCGTCGCGATCCTTGTCGAACGGGCGCGAAGCGGCCTGCGGATCGTCGTTGCGCGTGCTCATGGCCCGCATCATGCTGAACGCCGCGATCGGGATCGCGTCGATGTAGCCCTCCACGCCGCCGCAGACGACCATGTCTGCGTCGCCCAAGACGATGTGGCGCCAAGCGTGTGCAATCGCCTCGGCACCCGACGAGCACGCCGAGACCGGGGTGATCACACCGGCGCGCGCACCGACGTTCAGGCCGACGATGCCGGCCGGACCGTTGGGCATCGACATCTGGACGGCGAGGGGCGAGACCTTGCGGTAGTTGCCCGACTCCTCCATCGCGTGCCAGTTGTCGATCATGGCGTCACCGCCACCCTGCCCGATACCGAGCACGACGGCGAGCCGCTCCGGATCGACCTCGGGCTCGCCGGCCTGCGCCCAGAGGCGCTTGCTCATGACGTGGGCGACCCGCTCGACATAGGCCATGCGGCGCGCTTCCACGCGCGTGACCTCGTCGGCCGGGTCTTCGAGCAGCTTGCCGCCGATCCGGCAGGGGAGCTCGCCGTACTTGGTGACGAATTCACCAGTGAGCTCCCGGATGCCGGACTGGCCGTCGAGCAGGCCCTTCCACGTCGAATCGAGATCGACGCCGAGCGAGGTGGTGGCGGCCATGGACGTCACCACCACGCTGGGAAAGTTACCTCCCAGCGTGGAGTACTCGCGGAGCGACGCGGTCACGCGTCCTTGCCCTCGGCGACGCTCGCGGCGATGGCTGCAGCAGCCTCGGGGTTCTCTTCCTCGAGCTTCTGGATGTAGGAGACGGCGTCACCCACGGTGCGCAGGCCGGCGAGGTCCTCGTCGGGCACCTTCACGCCGTACTTGTCCTCGATCTGGACGGCGATCTCGACCAGCGACAGCGAGTCGATGTCCAGGTCGTCGACGAAGGACTTCTCGATCGTCACCTCGGACGGGTCGATCCCGGTCACTTCCTCGATGATCTCGGCGATACCGGCGATGAGTTCTTCCTGAGTGGCAGCCACGATGTGGTTCCCTTCTATCTACGTCGTTGTCGTTGTTCTACCGGAGGCAGCCATGGTGGCTGCTTGGACACTCGTGGGAGTTCCGGTTATCCAAGTTCTCTGAGGTCGGCCAGGTTGTGCGGCTTATCCAGGCCCACGTTGGGCGTGCCCTTGAGTTCGCGCTTGGCGATGCCGACGAGGGTGCCCGCGGGCGGCAGTTCGGCGATCGCCGTGACACCGGCATCGCGCATCGTGACCGAGCACAGGTCCCAACGGACCGGCCGGGTCACCTGCGCGACCAGTTTGGCCAGAGCATCGGCCCCGTCGGTCACCGGCTTGCCGTCGTAGTTCGACAGCAGGGTGAAGGTGGGGTCGGACGGGGTGATCTGGGCGGCGGCCTGGGCGACCGCCTCCTGGGCGGGTTCCATGAACGAGGTGTGGAAGGCGCCAGCGACGGGGATCTTGCGCACGCGGGCCTTCTCTGGCGGGTTGGCAACAAGTTCGTCGATGGCTTCGACCTTGCCCGCGGCCACGATCTGCCCGACGGCGTTGCGGTTGGCCGGCACGAGCTCGAGTTCGGCAAGCCGGGCGAGGACCTCGTCCTCATTGCCGCCGAGGACCGCAGCCATTGTCGTCGGCTCCAAGGCACAGGCCCGGGCCATCTCGCCGCCGCGGATCGCGGCGAGGGTGACTGCCTCGTCGGGGGTGATCACACCGGCGATGGCCGCAGCTGCGAGTTCGCCGACGGAGTGCCCGGCGACGATGGTGTCGGCGGGGAGGTCGTACTGCTTGACCAGCTCGTCGTACGCGAGGAGTGCGGAGGCCACGACCAACGGCTGGGTGTTCGCCGTATCGGTGATCTCCTCGACCTCCGCGGTGGTCCCGAGGCGCTCGAGGTCCAGTCCGGTCAGCTTGGACCAGGTCGCGAGCTGATCGCGCGCACCGGGCAGCTCGAGCCAGTCGGCGAGCATTCCAGGCTTTTGTGAGCCCTGTCCGGGCGCGAGCAATGTAAGCACCTTGTTAGGGAACACCCTGAGCAGGGCGTTTGACGGTGTCGGTGCGAATGAACCTTTACAGTTCAATTTGTAGGATTCCTACAAAGGCACCCCGCGCCGTGCCGCGTCTGAGGCGGTCTCGTTATCTGTTACCGAATCGAGTCCAAACCGGCTCAACCTGGGAGAACACTAAGAGTGGCATGTCACGCGTGTTACTGATGTGACAGATGATCACGTTTTGTTTCGGTAGTGAGTCAATCTGCCCACGGTCGTGGCGACCCTCAGAACGTAGGCATCTCGAGGGTTAGTTGGGTCACGTCCGGTGATTTCGGTGATTCGTTTTAGTCGATATCGGACAGTATTCGGGTGGACGAACAGTGTCCGTGCGCAGGATTCGACGGACCCCCCGGCGTCCAGGTAGGCCTCGAGCGTCGCGGTGAGGACCGCTCCGGCATCGCTCAATGGCTTGGTGAGCGTCGCGGTCAAGGTCGCCGCGGCCGTCGGATCGCCGGCCAGGGCGCGTTCGGGCAGGAGTTCCAGGCTGTGGACTGGCCGGGGAGCCCCGGGCCAGCCGACCACGGCCTCCATGCCCGCCATGGCCTCGGCCGCACTGGCATGCGCGCTCTCCAGGTCGGGCATCGTCGGCCCGATCACGACCGGGCCGGCGGCGAAGTTGTCCAGCAGCTCGGCCAGGAACGGTTCGGTGACCGAGATCTTCCCGCTGACGATCGCGACCAGCATCGAGCCCTGGACCACCGAGAGCGCGGCCCGGTCGTGGGCCACGGCGGTGTTGTGGATCGTCAACGGCACCGACACGTTTTGTTCGGGCGGCGGGGTCCCGACGATCACCGTCGCCATCGCCTCGGAATCCCAGTTCAGCGCCGCGGCCCGCGACATCAGTTGGGGACTGGTGTCACCGCGGACCACCCCGTCGACGACTAGCGCCTCAAGACGGGAGTCCCACGCGCCGCGGGACTCGGCCGCCGACGCGTAGATGGTCGCGGCCGCGAAGCCGATCTCGCGGCCGTAGCGCAATACCGCCTCGGTGAGTGCCCGTAGCTGTTCGTCGTTGCGGGCGAGCAGTGGCAACCACTTCTCGAAAAACTCCATCGCCGCGCGGACCATCTCGACGGTCTGCAGCAGCGAGATGCGTCGGGCCAGATCCTGCGGCACCACCTGGAAGGCCGCCACCGTGAAATTGACGTTGCCCTCGGGGTCCTGGATCCATTCGGCGAAATTGACGACTGCGCTCTGGACCACCAATTGCACCGACGCGCGTTGGGCAGCGTCGAGCTCGGCGAAGTACGGCAACTGCTCGGACATGGCGTGGACGGCCTCGGTCGCCAGTCGGCCGCTGTACTGCTTGACCCGGCGCAGCAACGTGTCGGGCAGGGCATCGTGCACGTTGGCCGGAGCCGGGACGTGTGCACCGCGCTCGCCGAACACGTCTCCGATCGCATCCATGGGGACAGTCTATGGGTGGATCAGTTACGCCACGCCGGGGTCGCTCGTCTGCTCCGGTGCCGCGTTCACGTCGTCGATCCGGTATTGCTGTGCGGCCTGTGCGGCGACCGACCGGTCGACCTTGCCGTCGCGCGACAGCGCGAGCAGTGCGCCCACGACGATCGACTCGGCGTCGATGTTGAAGACGCGCCGGGCCGCCGGGCGGGTGTCGGAGAAGCCGAAACCGTCGGTGCCCAGGGTGAGGTATGTACCGGGGACGTAGGCCCGGATCTGCTCCTGCACGCCCCGCTGGAAGTCGCTCACCGCGACGGTGGCATCGGAATTGAGGACCGACGCCACAAACGGCACCTCCTCGGGGGAACCGGGTGAGAGCAGGGCGGCGCGGTCGGCGCGAATCCCGTCGCGCGCCAGTTCCGACCACGAGGTCACCGAGTACACCGTCGCCGCGACGCCCCAGTCTGCGGCAAGCATCTCCTGCGCGCGCAAGGCATCGGGCATCATCACGCCCGACACCAGGATGTTGGCCGTCGGCGCGCCGGCCAGCTCGGGCGCGGGGGAGTAGCGGTAGATCCCGCGCAATAGGGCGTCGACGTCGAGGTCGTCGGGTGCTGCGGGTTGGTGGAACGGCTCGTTGTAGACCGTGATGTAGAAGAAGACGTTCTCCGAGCCCTCCCCGTACATCCGCGCTAATCCGCTGTCGACGATGTGGGCCAGCTCGTAGGCGAACGCCGGGTCGTAGATCACGGCAGCCGGGTTGCTGGACGCCAGGAGCGGTGAATGGCCGTCGGCGTGCTGCAGCCCCTCGCCGGTCAGTGTGGTCCGCCCGGCAGTCGCGCCGATAACGAAACCGCGGGTCATCTGGTCGGCTGCGGCCCAAAAGCTGTCACCGGTCCGCTGGAACCCGAACATCGAATAGAAGATGTAGAGCGGGATCATCGGCTCGTCGTGCGTCGAATACGCCGTCCCTACGGCGGTGAAGGTGGCCGTCGACCCGGCTTCGTTGATGCCTTCGTGCAGGATCTGGCCGGCCTGGCTCTCCTTGTAGGCGAGCATGAGCTCCGCGTCGACCGCGGTGTAGAGCTGCCCGTGGCGGTTGTAGATCTTCAGCGACGGGAACCACGAGTCCATGCCGAACGTGCGCGCCTCGTCGGGGATGATCG
>DLKD01000033.1 GCA_002477755.1 Gordonia sp. UBA7599 | reverse complement strand
ACGGCGACGTGCAGTCCGACACCGTCGCCCAGGGTTACGGCTCGCTGGGCCTGATGACCTCGGTGCTGCTGACCCCGGACGGCCGGACCTGTGAGGCCGAGGCTGCGCACGGCACCGTGACCCGCCACTACCGCCAGCACCAGCAGGGCAAGCCGACGTCGACCAACCCGATCGCATCGATCTTCGCCTGGACCCGCGGCCTCGACCATCGCGGCAAGCTCGACAACACCCCCGAGGTGCGCGAGTTCGCCGAGAAGCTCGAGGACGTCGTCGTCAAGACCGTCGAGTCGGGGAAGATGACCAAGGACCTCGCTCTGCTCGTCGGCAGCGACCAGGCCTACCAGACCACCGAGGAGTTCCTTGCGACCCTCGACGAGAACCTGGCGAAGGCACTCAAGGCCTGACTCGCGGCACCGGCTACCGTGGCCGGGTGAGCTTTTCGGTGACGACGGTCAACGTCAACGGCATCCGCGCTGCGGTCAAAGAGCGCTCGGAGACCAACCTCGGGCTGCTGCCGTGGTTGGCCGAGTTGGACTCGCAAGCCGTTGCGCTGCAAGAGATCCGGGCTACCGAGGAGCAGGCGCGCGAGGCATTGGTGCCGGCTCTCGATGACGGATGGCATCTGGCGATGTCGGAGTCGACGGTGAAGGGCCACGCCGGCGTCGGTGTGCTCACCCGGACGGAGCCGACCGCGGTGCGCGCCGGCTTCGGCAGCGAGGAGTTCGACACTCTCGGGCGCTACCTGGAGGTCGACGTGGAGTCGGCGTTCGGCGAGATCACCGTCGCGAGCCTGTACCTACCCAAGGGGGCGGTCGACCCGGCGCACACGTCGACGGCCACCGAGACCGATGCCCGCAAGTTCGACGAGAAGAAGCGCTTCCTTGTCGAGTTCGGGGAGTACCTGCGGTCGAAACCGGGGGGCGGCCACACCGTCGTCGGCGGTGACTGGAACATCGCGCCCGCGGAGAACGACCTCAAGGCGTTCAAGACGAACAAGCGAAGCCCCGGGTTCCAGCCGCACGAGCGCGAGTGGGTGGCGGGCCTGCTCGACTGTGGATGGGTCGACGTCACGCGCGAGCTGACCGGCGATGTTCCAGGTCCGTATACGTGGTGGTCGTGGCGGGGAAAATCCTTCGACAACGACGCCGGCTGGCGCATCGACTACCACCTCGTCACGCCGGAACTTGCCGCGCGGGCGGCGAAGTCCTACGTCCATCGCGCGCAGGCCTACGACCTGCGGTGGTCGGACCACAGCGCGGTCACGACCGTTTTCAGCTGACGAGCACCCGTCTGAAAGACTGTGAGTCATGAGTGACGACGAGCGCCACGTAAGGGTTCTGTCGGGCATCCAGCCCACGAGCGACTCCTTCCACCTCGGCAACTACCTCGGGGCCGTCAAGCAGTGGGTCGAGCTGCAGGGGCAATTCGACGACGCCTTCTACTTCATCCCGGACATGCACGCGATCACCGTGCCGACCGATCCGGAGAAGTTGCGCGAGCGCACTCGATTGTCCGTGGCGCAGCTGTTGGCGCTCGGCGTCGACCCGTCGCGCTCGACGATCTACGTACAGTCGCACATCCCCGAGATCGCCCAGCTCACCTGGGTGCTCTCGTGCCTCACCGGCTTCGGTGAGGCCAACCGGATGACACAGTTCAAGGACAAGTCGGCCAAGCAGGGAACCGAGTCGGCCGGCGTCGGGCTGTTCACCTATCCGATCCTCATGGCGGCCGACATCCTGGCCTTCCAGGTTGACGAGGTCCCCGTGGGTGAGGACCAGCGCCAGCACCTCGAACTGACCCGAGACCTCGCGAGCCGGTTCAACGCGCGCTACGGCCAGACGTTCACCGTGCCGCGCCCGCACATCGTCAAGGAGTTCGCCAAGATCTACGACCTGCAGAACCCGACGGCCAAGATGAGCAAGTCCGCCGATTCCGACGCTGGGCTGATCAACCTGCTCGACGATCCGAAGCGTTCGGCGAAGAAGATCAAATCCGCGGTCACCGACAGCGACTCAGTCGTCGCCTTCGACCGCGACGCCAAGCCGGGGGTGTCCAACCTGCTCACGATCCAGTCCGCGCTGACCGGGCGCTCGATCGATGAGCTCGTCACCTCGTACGAGGGCAAGCAGTACGGGCACCTCAAGGTCGACACCGCCGACGTGCTGACCGACTTCGTGACCCCGTTGCGCGGGAAGGTCGACGAGTTGCTCGCCGATCCCGCCCACCTGGACGGGATTCTCGCCGACGGTGCGGCCAAGGCGCGAGCGGTCGCCTCACCCACGCTGCGCGACGTCTACGACAAGGTCGGGTTCCTGGCGCCCTCGGCGTCGTAGGATCTGCGACGATAAGGCCATGCCTTCGATGCCTGTGGGGATCGCGATCGTCGTCGATCCCATCGTCGCGTTCGTCAAGGCCATCATTGACCGCGTTTCCGCGCTGATCACGGCGATCACCGACGGGATCAAGGCAGCTCGGGAACGATTCCCGTTTCTCGACCGCGTCATGTCGACGTTGGAGCGCCACGACGAGCACTACGGTGGCGCGTTCGCCGCGGCGATGAGCTTCCGGACGGTGATGGCCTTGGTGCCGGTGTTGATGGTCGCGTTCGCCATCGCCGGCTTCATCCTCTCGCGCCAGCCCGAACTACTCGACACCATGCGCCAGACGATCATCGATGCCGTCCCCGGAGATCTCGGTGACACGTTGGCCAAGGCGATGGACTCGGCGGTGCGCTCGCGCTCGACAGTGGGCGTGGTCGGCTTGCTCTTCGCCGCGCTGACCGGGATCAACTGGATGTCGGGTGCCCGGCAGGCGATGACGGCGATCTGGGGTGGCAACGTCGACCGCAATCCGGTCCTGTCGAAGGTCTTCGACCTGGGTCAGTTCGTCCTGCTCGGGCTGTGGTTCGTTGTAGCGCTGGTGATGAGTGCGGCGGGATCGACGACGCTGGCCGACCTCGTCATGGTGTGGCTCAACCTGGATTGGTCACCGGTAGCGGTCGACATGTTCCAGGTGGTCGCGCCGATCGTCTCGATCCTCATCACCTGGCCGCTGATGACCGTGATCCTCGCGAAGGTTCCGCTGGTCAACCTCCCGCTGCGCAACGCCTGGAAGGCGGGGCTGCTCACCGCAATCGCCTTTGAGGTCCTCAAGTCGGCGGCCGGGATGATCATCGCGTCGACGAGCCGTGGGCCCGCCGGCGCGGCGTTCGGCTCGATCATCACGGTGATGATGTTCATCAACATCGTGGCCCGCATTCTCTTCTACATGACGGCCTGGTGTGCCACCGACCCGGTCAATACGAGTTACCTCCTCGATCAGGAGGACACGGTCACGAGTGACTCCGACGAGGAGGCTACCGGCGAACAGACTGCCGACGAAAGCAGTGTCGACGGGGAGAGTGCCGACGGGGAGAGTGCCGACGGGGAGGGTGCCGAGGGGGAGAACGCTGACGGCGAGAGCGCCGACGCGAAGGCCGGGAAGGCCTGAGTTACGGCCGTCGCGCGAGCACCCGGATGCCGAGATAGCCCAGCGCGCAGACGGTGATCGCCCACAACAGTCCGAGTACAAAGGTGTTGTCGAAGATCCCCGACGAGTCGTCGGCGGGAGCCTCGGGAGCCGGGCCCGCGACGGGGCGTTCTGCCGCGTTCGTCGTGGTGGTCGACTCGCCGGACTTGTCGTCGCCGGTCGCGTTCAGGGTGCCGATCGAAGCACCTGCCGGCGCACGACCGCCCCAGGCGAGGAGGTCCTTGGCCTGCGTCCAATACGACGAGGTTTCCACGGAGAGCCCGTACATCTGGACGATCAGCACGTCGCGGCCACCGACGTGGGCGGCGCCGACAAAGGTCTTCAGCGCGTCGTCGGTGTACCCGGTCTTGCCGCCGAGCATGCCGGGGAACCCCTCGGCGAGCAGGTTGTTGGACGTGAACATGTCGTAGGCCGGGTGGTCGGGATCGTGCGGGATCTCCGGGCGGGGCGGATAGCCGGGAAAGCGGTACTGACGCTTGCCGATGATCTCCCGGAACGTCTCGTTGCGCATCGCGGCACGGAAGATGACGGCCAGGTCGTAGGCCGACGTCGACATGCCGGGGGCATCGAGGCCCGACGGTGAGGCGGCGCGCGTGTCGAGCGCACCGAGATCTTTGGCGCGGGCGTTCATCTTTGCCAGCGTCTTATCGACGCCGCCGAGTTCGCGGGCGATGACCATCGCGCAGTCGTTGCCCGACGCCATGAGCAGGCCGGTCACCATGTCGCGGTTGGTGTAGTGGCCTCGGGGCCCGGTCCCGCACGAGTCGCCTTCGGTCTCGTACTCCTCGCGGTGCACCGTGACCGGAGCGGTCAAGTCCAACTCGTCGAGCGCGACCAGCGCCAGCAGCACCTTGATCGTCGACGCGGGTCGGTAGCGGCCGTGCGGGTCTTTGGCGGCGAGGATCTCGCCGGTTCCCATGTCGGCGACCAACCATGCCGCCGAGGTCAGTTTGTGCGGCGGCGCGCCCATCCCGTCGGCGACGACCACTCCGCAGGCTGCCAGCTTGGCACCGCCGATCGGCGGCTCGGGTACGGGCAGGGGAGCAGGGGCGACCTGTCCGGGTTTGGGCACCTCGGAGGTGTCCACCGCCGGAGGGGTCTTCGTCTGATGCGGGCAATGGTCGGTGGCCGGGGTCGTCGGTGCGACGTAGGGGTTGAACCCGGGCGGGTTTGCCAGCGCCGTCGTCGCGCCTACCAGCACTCCCGCGGCCAACAGGACGGACATGGCGGCCACGCGGGGGAGAAGCACGCCTCACACTAGCAAGACGCGACGACGACGGCGGGCCGGGTCAGTGGGACATCGGTGGCGTCATCATGCCTGACATGGGATGAGTCATGGTGCCTGACATGGGAGGAGTCATGGTGCCCGACATGGGCGGTGCCATGGTGCCCGACATTGGCGGGGTCATCGTTCCCGACATGGGTGCCGGCGTCATCATCGTCGTCGACGGCTTTTCGGACTTCGTGTTGTCGCAGCCGGTGAGCAGCAGCGCGCCGGCAGCGGTGACAGCCAGTGCGACGCCGGCCAACATGCGGGGACGGGTGGTGGTGGTGCTCGACATGGGTCCTCCAAAACAGGGTGATGGGAACAGCGGATTGTGTTCCTCGCTGGCGATTCGGCGCCGAGCCGGGTAAGGATTGGTCGGTCGCGAGAAAACCCATCCAGACGGCGGGCCGCGGCGAATGCTGGATATGGGGACAAGTGGTCCGGGGACGACGGAGCTGAGGATGGATGTGGCCACCGACGCGATGCTGACCGCGGTCGGCAGTGGGGACCGGGCTGCTTACGCCGACCTGTTCGACACGCTCGGTCCGCAGAGCTACGCACTGGCCGTGCGCGTGGTGCGCAGCGCGGCACGGGCAGAGGAGGTCGTGCAGGAGGCATGGTTGCAGGTCTGGCGCGATGCGGCCCGGTTCGATCCGGCACGCGGGAGTGCCGCCGCATGGATCATGACGCTCACGCGGCGCCGCGCGGTGGACGCGGTTCGCCACGACCAAGCCGCCACCAATCGAGATGTGGTCTACCAGGCGCGCGAAATCCCCGACTACGACCGGGTCAGTGAGACGGTCGTGGCCGCCGACGAGTCGCGCCAGGTCCGGGCATGTCTGGACGGACTGTCGGACCTGCAGCGCGAGGCAATCGATCTCGCGTACTACGGCGGGCTGACCTATGCACAGGTCGCTGACTCGCTCGCGGCCAACCCGGCGACGGTGAAAACGCGGATCCGCGACGGGTTGCGCGCCCTTCGGGCCTGTTTGGGAGGTGCGTGAGATGGCGACCGTTAAGCATGACGAGTTCGACGGCGTGCCGGAACTGTACGTACTGGATGCGCTGCCACAGCACGAGCGGGCCGGATTCGAGCGGCACCTGGACTCGTGCGAGCAGTGCCGGGCCGATGTCGACGCGTTCCGGTCAACCGTTGAGGCAATGGGCGGCCCGGGTACGACGATGCCGCCGGGCCTTCGCGCTGCGGTGCTTGCCGCCGTCGACGAGGAGGCGTCGAGGGTGATCCGGTTGAATCGGCGCCGGAGGGTGATGTGGTTGGCTGCCGCCTGCGCGATGGTCGTCGCATTGGCCGCCGGTTTCTCCGTCTGGCGTTCCGCCAATCCCACGCCGGCGCCCAACATCGCGCAATCGGCGGTGGTGAGCTCGGTGATGTCTGCCCCCGACATGACGAAGGCCTCCGCGTCGATGATCAACGGGACCGTGGCGGCGATGTATGCGCCGTCGCAGCGCGCCACCGTCGTCGCGACCACCGATCTGCCGCCGATCGCGCCGGACATGATGTACCAGGTGTGGATCACCGTAGGCGGCACGGTGAAGAGCGCCGGAATGGTGCCGGGCGGGCAGGCCGACAAGTCGATGGTGGTGATGACGGATATGGAGCGCCCGACGATGGTCGGGCTATCGGTGGAACCGGCGGCAGGATCGGCGCAGCCGACGTCACCGATGGTGGTCCGGTTCCCGATCACCTGATCAGCCGACGCCGGCTGCCAAGACGCCACCAATCCGCGACCGTCGCGGCGCCGAATGACCGGTGACGCGCGGAGCAAGCCGATTCTCCGCCCGAGGAACCGTGGAGGACGACGATGCTCACCTTGGCGCTGTTGGGACTGGTCAGCGGGTTGATCACAGGCGTGTCGCCGTGCGTGCTGCCGATGATCCCCATCGTGTTCGTGACAGGTGGTGCCGGCGACACGACGGCCACGGCGGCTCGGGCGCAGTGGGTGCGGCCGTTGCTGATCATCGTCGGTATCGTCCTCAGCTTCGGGACCATCGCGCTGCTGGGGACCCTCGTGCTGTCGGCGCTGCACCTCCCGACCGGGCTCTTGCGCTGGACGGGGATCGCGCTGTTGGCTCTGGTCGGTCTGAGCCTGATGATCCCGCAGGTCGCGCATGTGCTGGAGCGCCCGTTTGCCCGCTTCCCGTCGTGGACGCCGGGGGAGACCGGCGGCACCTTCGGCACGCTGCTGCTGGGGATCGGACTGGGGACCCTCTATGTCCCGTGCGCGGGTCCGGTACTGGCGGCGATCTCGATCGCGGGCGCCACTGCCGAGATCGGATGGCGCACCGTGGTACTCACGATCAGCTTCGCGCTCGGCGCGGCTATCCCGTTGGCATTCTTTGCGCTGGCCGGTGCGTCGATGGCCAAGCGTCTCGCGGCGTACCGCCAGCGGCAGCGGGCGTTCCGCATCGGCGGCGGTGCCGTGCTGGTGGCGATGGCGGTGGCGATCGCCGTGGGCGCCCCGGCGACGCTGCAGCGCGTGATTCCTGGCTACACCGGCGGGGCCGAGAGGGCAATCGCGCGACAGCAGGCGATCATCGATGCCGCACGACCGGTATCGGGGACCGGTGAGATCCGGTCCTGCATCGGTGACGCGACTCGGCTCGCACACTGTGGAGCCGCACCGGAGTTCAGTGGGGCCGGCCGCTGGTTCAACACCGATGGACGGCCGCTGACCATCGCGGGGCTGCGCGGCAAGGTGGTGCTGGTCGACTTCTGGACGTACTCGTGCATCAACTGCCTGCGCGATGCGCCGTACGTGAAGAAGTGGGATGCGGCCTACCGCGCGGCCGGGCTCGTCGTTGTGGGCGTGCACACGCCCGAGTTCGCGTTCGAGCACGACCCGGGCAACGTCGCCGCCGCCATCAAGAAGGAAGGGATCGCCTACCCGGTGGTCCAGGACAACGATTTCACCGTCTGGAACGCGTACATGAACCGGTATTGGCCAGCCAAATACCTCATCGATGCGTCCGGTGCGGTGCGCGCGAGAAAGTTCGGCGAGGGAGATTACGCGACGACGGAAAACGCCCTGCGTGCGCTGTTGCGTGCCGCCAACCCCGCCGTCGATCTGCCAGCTCCGGTCACCGGCGGTGCCGACGTGCCGTCGACCGGTCCCACATCGCCCGAGATGTACCTCGGCGCCCGGCGGGGATATTCGACGTACGCGGGTGCCGGATCACTGGCCCCGGGTCGGGGCCGCGACTTCACCCCCGCACGTGTGCAACCGATTGACACGTTCAGCCTCGGCGGGCGCTTCGACGTCGACGACGAGTCCGTCACGTCGGTCTCCGATGCCCGCGTGCGGGTGAGCACGCGCGGTGCGAAGGTGTTCACCGTGCTGTCTGGCCGCGGCGCACTGACCGTGCGCGTGACCGGCGAGCAAGACCGCACCATCGCCGTCGACGGGTTGCCGCGGCTGTACACCCTGGTCGACGGTGAGTCGCACCCGCGAGTGCTGGATCTGTCCTACACCCCGGGTATCTCGGTCTATACGTTCACGTTCGGGTGAGGTGGTGTCAGAAGCCGAGGTAGTCGGCAAGCCACTCGCGAATCGCACTGAGGGCATCGGCATCGATTCGGCCGATGAACCCGTCGAACCGGTCCCGGGACACGGTGCGCAGCTGCTCGGTCATGGCGAAGCCTGCCATTCCGGGGATCTCTACGGGAACGTGATTCGGCCACTCGCGGTTGGTCATGCTGAGTGGCACGCCCAAGGCGAGGGTGTCGACGAGTTCGAGGTAGGTGGGGGAGGCGACTAGGACGAATGGGCGCCGTCCCGCCTGTTCGCGTCCGACAACGGGATCGGGACGGACCCAGTACACCTCACCGGCCTGCATTCTCCGTGCCGCCGTTCTAGTCGCGTACCGCGGCGCTGAGGGAGTCGATCTCGGCAACCTCGGCCCAGTAGTCGGGCCCGGGCGGGTTCGCGTGCATCGCATTGGCCATGGCCTGCAGTCGTTCACGGCGCCGCGCGTCCTTGACGATCTGATCGAGGTACTCACCGATGGTCTGTCCGTGCTCGCGTGCGGCGGCACTAATGCGGTCGCGCAGGGCCGTATCGACCTTGATAGTGGTGACGCTCATGATGTCACCATACTGCGGCGGTATACCAATTGGTATGCCGTCTTGGGTTCGTCCGGTGTCGTTGGAGCTTATGCCTGGCATGTTGCCCGCCCGCCGCTGGTGGTCACGGTATCTGTGGCACGCACCTCGTCGTCGACGAGGATCGTGCACCGGGCGAACGAACCGCCGGTGGTGAACGTCGCGGACAGGCGCGTCGGGGCCTGGGCGGTGTACGCCAGGGTCGACGACCAGAGGGCCGCTGATCCCAGAGACTCGGCCAGCGGAGTCTTCGCCTGCGTACGGGGGCGGCCGAGGGCGTCGAACCACGTCGATTCGCCGTTGTCACGCACGTCGGACACGAACGTGATGGTGACGCGCATACCGGCGTCGACGTTCGGCTCCGCGTCGGGCTTGGCGGTGGCAGCGGGCGTCGCGAGGGTGCCGATGAAGCAAAGGAGAAGCAGGATTGCGAGCAGTCGTTTCGTCATACCTTCTTAGACGCACGAGCGTCCCGATCGGCTCCATCGCCCCTCCCGGCGCCGGTGTGGGCAGAAACGGCGAAGCCCCGTCGAGAAGGAGATTCGACGGGGCTTCGCGGGGCTGAGTCGGTGCAGGTCAGCGCGAGAACATCAGCGCGCGCTTGACCTCCTGGATCGCCTGGGTGACCTGGATGCCGCGGGGGCACGCATCCGTGCAATTGAACGTGGTGCGGCAGCGCCAGACACCGTCGACCTCGTTGAGGATGTCGAGGCGTTCGACGGCACCCTCGTCACGGGAATCGAAGATGAAGCGGTGCGCGTTAACGATCGCAGCCGGACCGTAGTACGAGCCTTCGTTCCAATAGACCGGGCAACTCGTGGTGCAGCACGCGCAGAGGATGCACTTGGTGGTGTCGTCGAAGCGGGCTCGGTCCGTGACGGACTGGATGCGCTCCTTGGTGGGCTCGTGGCCGCTGGTCATGAGGAATGGCTTGACTGCCCGGTAGGCGTCGAAGAACGGTTCCATGTCGACGACGAGGTCCTTCTCCACCGGCAGGCCCTTGATCGGCTCGACCGTGATGGTGAGGATCTTGGACGGGTCCTTGGGGAACAGGTCCTTCATCAGCAGCTTGCAGGCGAGGCGGTTGACACCGTTGATGCGCATCGCATCCGAGCCGCACACGCCATGCGCACAACTGCGGCGGAACGTGAAGGTGCCGTCGAGGTAGCCCTTCACGTACAGCAACAGGTTGAGGAGGCGGTCGGTCTCCAGCGCGGGGACACGGAAGGTCTCGAAGCCGGCGGCGTCGGGATCCTCGGGGTTGAACCGGTAGATTTTGAGATCCACCATGCGGGCCTCGGCGGGCACCGGGGGCAATGGCGGTTCGCCCTCGACAATGGTTTCTTCGACGGTTGCAGTCATCAGTACTTGCGCTCCATCGGCTCGTAGCGGGTCTGGACCACGGGCTTGTAGTCCAGCTCGATGTCGGCAATCAGGCCGGGGCCCAACTTGTACGCCATCGTGTGCTTCATGAAGTTCTCGTCGTCGCGAGTCGGGAAGTCCTCGCGGGCGTGGCCGCCGCGGGACTCCTTGCGGTTCAGCGCACCGACAACTGTGACCTCGGCCATCTCCAGGAGGAAGCCGAGTTCGATCGCCTCGAGCAGGTCGGTGTTGAACCGCTTGCCCTTGTCGTGGACGCGGACGTGGTTGTAGCGCTGCTTGAGGGCGCGCACGTCGGAGAGCGCCTGGGTCAGCGTCTCCTCGGTGCGGAACACCGACGCGTTGTTGTCCATCGTCTGCTGCAACTCGGTGCGGATATCGGCGACGCGCTCGTTGCCGTGCTCGGACAGCACGCCGTCGAGCCACTCGTCGACCATCGCCGTCGGCTCCGGCGGCATGGCCACGAAGTCGTGGGTGTTGGCGTACTCGGCGGCGGCGATACCGGCGCGGCGGCCGAAGACGTTGATGTCCAGCAGCGAGTTGGTGCCCAGGCGGTTGGCGCCGTGCACCGAGACGCAGGCGCACTCGCCGGCGGCGTACAGGCCGTGCACGACCTCGTCGTTGTTGGCCAGCACCTGGCCCTCGACGTTGGTCGGGATGCCGCCCATCACGTAGTGACACGTCGGGTAGACCGGCACGTACTCGGTGACCGGGTCGACGCCGAGGTAGGTGCGTGCGAACTCGGTGATGTCGGGGAGCTTCTCGTTGAGGACGTCCTCGCCGAGGTGGGTCACGTCGATGTAGACGTAGTCCTTGTTGGGGCCGGCGCCGCGGCCCTCGAGGACCTCCAGCACCATCGACCGCGCGACGATGTCGCGGGGCGCGAGGTCCTTGATCGTCGGTGCGTAGCGCTCCATGAAGCGCTCACCGTCGACGTTGCGCAGGATGCCGCCCTCGCCGCGAACCGCCTCGGAGATGAGGATGCCCAGGCCGGCCAGCCCCGTCGGGTGGAACTGGTGGAACTCCATGTCCTCCAGGGGCAGGCCCTTGCGGAAGATGATGCCCATGCCGTCGCCGGTGAGCGTGTGGGCGTTCGACGTCGTCTTGTACATGCGGCCCGAGCCGCCGGTGGCGAACACGATCGACTTGGCGTGGAAGACGTGGATCTCGCCGGTGGCCAGCTCGTAGGCCACGACACCGGTGGCGACCTTCTCGCCGTCCTCGTTCTCGGTCAGCGCAATGTCGAGCGCGTAGAACTCGTTGTAGAACTCGACGTCGTGCTTGACGCAGTTTTGGTACAGCGTCTGCAGGATCATGTGGCCGGTGCGGTCGGCGGCGTAACAGGCGCGGCGGACCGGACTCTTGCCGTGGTCGCGGGTGTGACCGCCGAAGCGGCGCTGGTCGATCTTGCCCTCGGGGGTGCGGTTGAACGGCAGACCCATCTTCTCCAGGTCGATCACCGCGTCGATGGCCTCCTTGGCCATGATCTCGACGGCGTCCTGGTCGGCGAGGTAGTCACCGCCCTTGACCGTGTCGAACGTGTGCCACTCCCAGTTGTCCTCCTCGACGTTGGCCAAGGCGGCGCACATGCCGCCCTGTGCCGCGCCGGTGTGGCTGCGCGTCGGGTAGAGCTTGGTGAGAACCGCGGTCCGGGCGCGGGGCGCAGCCTCGATCGCGGCCCGCATGCCTGCGCCGCCGGCGCCGACGATGACCACGTCGTAACGGTGTTCCTGCATGGCTGGTGGGTCTCCTTATGCGGGTCGCGGTGGTCTAGCTGCCGGTGTTGAACGTCAACAGCGCGTACGTGCCGAGGACGAGGGTGAGGATCATCGAGACGGCCAGCAGGAGGTTCAGCCAGAAGCGGGTCGAATCCTTGCGGGAGTAGTCGGCGATGACTGTGCGCACGCCGTTGCCGCCGTGCAGCTGTGCGAGCCACAGCATGGTCAGGTCCCAGATCTGCCAGCCCGGGCTGGACCAGCGCTCTTTGACGAACTCGGCGCTGATGCGGTGCACGCCCGTGTCCCAGGTCAGCATGATCGCCATGTGGCCGATCACGAGGAACACCAAGATGATCCCGGAGAAGCGCATGAACAACCATGCGTACTTCTCGAAGTTGCCGCCCTTGCGCTTGCGGGGCGCACGGGGGTTGTCCAACGACGGCGGGCGGTCGTGGCTCTTGAGGAGGGTCTTCGCGGGCTGCGGAGCGGCGGTGGTCATTGTGGCGTCCCCTAGTGGAAGGCGTGGGTCAGAATGAGCTGCAGCAGGCGGATGGCGGCCGCGCCGAAGACGATGATGAACAGTCCGACGACCACCCAGAGCATCTGGCGCTGGTAGCGCGGCCCCTTGGACCAGAAGTCGATGAGGATCACGCGGACGCCGTTGAAGGCGTGGAAGAGCACGCAGAAGACGAGGGCGATCTCCATGAGGCCGATGATCGGCGTCTTGTAGGTGTTGATGATCGCGTCGTACTCCTCCGCATTGATGCGGATGACGGCCGTGTCGAGGACATGGACGAAGAGGAAGAAGAAGATCGTCACACCGGTGATCCGATGTAGGACCCACGCCCACATCCCGGGATCGCCTCGATAGACGGATACCTTGCGCACCGGAGCGGGTGCCTCAGTGGGTGTGCTCATGGCGTGATTCGGCCTCCGAACGTGGTTTCTTAGGACCAGATGAGAATGACTCTAAACCCTGCTCAGCCGTCGTGAGAAAGCGCCCGAATACTTTTCTGATCCAACTGATCGGAACTAAGGTTTGCCTTACCAATACTAACTCTGGTAAAGGGACGGAAATAGCGCGGTCACAGGCAGTTGCCCGCTGTTATCGAGGTGTTTCCAAAGAGATCAGAGTGTGGAGAATGTCTCACCCGAAATCTGTGTCACGCTCAACACATGAGCGCTGAGACGACCTCCGTCACGCCCGGCGGCCCCTCATCCGGGTCGGGCGCGCCGATCACCATCGAGAACCTCCGCCTGTCTCCGAAGGTGCTGCTGCACGATCACCTCGACGGTGGTCTGCGGCCCGCGACCATCATCGACCTGGCCCGCGAGTCCGGGTATGGGGAGCTGCCCACCGAGGACCCCGCCGAGTTGGGCCGATGGTTCGTCGACAACGCCAACGCCGGGTCGCTCGTGCGGTATTTGCGGACCTTCGGACACACCGTCGCGGTCATGCAGACCGCCGCGGCACTGCACCGCGTCGCATTCGAATGCGTGGAGGACCTTGCCGCCGACGGCGTGGTCTACGCCGAGGTCCGGTTCGCTCCCGAGCTACACCTTGAGCAGGGCCTGACCCTCGACGAGGTGATGGCTGCGGTACTGAGGGGATTCGACGACGGTCAGCGCGCTGCCGCCGCGGCCGGACGGCCGATCGTCGTCGGATGCCTGGTCACGGCGATGCGGCACGCGGCGCGGTCGACCGAGATCGCCGAGCTCGCCGTGCGGTTCCGTCGCGACGGCGTCGTCGGGTTCGACATCGCCGGGGCGGAAGTGGGCAACCCGCCGACGCGCCACCTCGATGCCTTCGACTACCTGCGCGCCCACTGCATGAGGTACACGATCCACGCCGGCGAGGCGTTCGGACTCCCATCGATCAAGGAGGCCATCGGCTATTGCGGCGCCGATCGGCTCGGGCACGGCGTGCGGGTCATCGACGACGTGGAGTTGCCGGTCGGGGCGCAGTCGTCGCAATCACTGGCCGGCGCGCGTCTGGGCGACATCGCGAACTACGTGCGCGACAAGCGGATCCCGTTGGAGTTGTGTCCGTCATCGAATGTGCAGACAGGTGCGGTAGCCGACTTGGCGTCGCATCCGTTCGACATCCTCGCGCGGCTGCGGTTCCGAGTGACGGTCAATACCGACAACCGCCTGATGGGCGATACGACGATGAGTCGCGAGTGCCTGCTGTTGGCCGAACAATTCGGTTATGGCTGGGCCGATTTCGAGCGCTTCGCGGTCAATGCGATGAAGTCGGCATTCGTCCCGTTTGACAAGCGGATGGAGCTGATCGACAACGTGATCAAGCCCGGTTTCGCCGTGCTGAAAGGTTAAGACTTGCGCTCGAGGCGGTCCTCGAAGTCGTGGACCAGCGCGCGGAACGCCTCGGACTCGTTGTCGAACGGCGGGCTCGGCGCCAAGCGCTTCGGATCAGGGTTCGTCGCGTAGTCGATGAACCAGCCCAGCGGGGTGGTCGAGCTCAGTGCCTCGCCGACCGCCTCGTCGTCGGCGTACTCGCCGGCGTCGAGGAGTAGCTCCACGGCCAGATCGAGCTGCTCGCCGTCGATCCGGCGCGGGCCGTCGGCGATGTCCTCGGCGAGGCCGGGCAGCACATAGACGTTGTCGTCGTAGACCTCGAACTCGAGGACGCCGTCGGTCGCGGCGACGCGCACGTCGTCGAAGGTGGAGACCTTCGCAAGATCGTGGTCGTCATCCTCGGCGAGGAAGCGCGTGATCGAACGGATCGACGGGAACACGAAGATCGTTCCGTCCTTGCCGAGGAACACCGGCTCGTCATCGAGGTAGCAGCGCAGCGAGAGGTACTCGCCGTCCGACGTCGTGATCTGGATCGGGTCGATCCCGACGTTGACCCAGAAGTCGTCCTCCTCGATCTCGCCCTCGATCAGCTCGGCGGCCTCGGTATCGGTGTCGTCGTCGTCGTCGTCGACGAGGGACGCGGCCGACTCGTCACCGTCGTCACCGTCGTCACCGACGAGATCGAGATCGTCGTCCTCTGGCTCGTCCTCGTCCTCGGCCGACGCAGCGGCGGCGAGCTCGGCCTCGGCGGCAGCCGCGACGGCATCGTCCACGTCGGGGGTCTCCAGCACGTCGTCGAGCGCGTCGATCACGTCGTCCCAGTGCTTGGCGATGAGCCGGCCGATGCGGACCCAGAGGTCCTGGCCGTCGCGGCCCACGAAGTTGCGGGTGCCAGCGGTGACGGCGCCCAGGATCGGGTTGCCGTTGAAGAACTTGGTGATCTTGCCCAGCTCACACACCTCGCCGAGGATGCGCACGATCTCCAGTGCGTCCTCGAGCTCGGCGATGTTCTCCGGAGTCGGATCGTCGGCCGCGAGCTCGGGGACGCCGATGAGGTCATAGGTGTGCCGCTTGTCGGGCACCAGCTCGTCGGCCTGCAGTTCGACGACCGTCGACCACGCAGGATGGTCGACGAGGTCGTGCTCGTCGTCGGTGCTGCGGATGTAGCCGACGAGGTGGGCGACGTCGTCGAATCCGTATAGGTCTTCATCGAGCCCGAGGAACGCCTCCCACTCCTCGTCGTCCTCGCGCCAGCGCGGGGCCCAGAGGGTATAGGCGTTTCCGTCGGTGAGACCCAGCTCAATGGGGACGATGTCTCCGGCCATGGGGAAAGCCTAACGAAGTCAGGTGTGCCGCAACGAACCTGGGCTGCTCCTGACACGGTCCAGGTTGCCCTCGGGCGCCGGGTACGCCCCCTACGATGAGGGGGTGTTGGCGGAGTTCACCCCTGGCCAGCGCCGGGCACTCGGCGCGATGACGGTGGTCGTCCTCCTGTTCGCGGCCTACTTTCTCCGCCACTATCTGGTCCTGATCGGCTTTGCGGCGGTGCTCGCATACCTGTTCCAGCCGATTTACCGGCGTCTTCGCGCACACATGAGCAGCGGTCTGGCGTCGACCTTGACGCTGTTGAGCGCGGTCGCGATCGTGGGGATCCCGCTGGCGGGGATCCTCACGATGGCCGGTGTGCAGATCGCCCAGATGGTCTCCAGCGTGCGGGCCTGGTTGGACAAGACAGATCTGACGGAGGTGGGGGACCGGCTTCTCAACTCGGTCAACGAATTCCTGGGCAAGGTGCCGTTCGTCCACGTCGAACCGCTGACGATGGACCGGGTGCGCGACTGGGTGTCCAACGTCGCCGAGGCATTCGGCAAGTTTGCGATGGACGCGGCCGGTGACTCGGCCAGCGGCCTGGCCACGACGTTCACGATGGCGATCATCTTCCTGTATGTCTTCCTGGCGTTGTTGACCAACGCGCAGAAGGTCGTCGACGTGTTCAAAGACCTCAATCCGCTGGGGCCGGAGGTGTCTGACATCTATCTGGCGAAGATCGGGGCGATGGTCACCGCCACGGTGCGCGGCCAGTTCGTCATCGCCTTCTGCCAGGGACTGGCGGGTGCCGTGTCGATCTATATCGGCGGCATCCACCAGGGCTTCTTCATGTTCGTCATCTTCTTGACCGTGCTGTCGGTGATCCCACTGGGCAGTGGCATCGTCACCATTCCGCTGGGCATCGGCATGGCGTTGACGGGCAACATCGCCGGTGGGGTCTTCGTGGCCCTGTTCCACGTCATCGTCATCTCGAACATCGACAACATCCTGCGTCCGCAACTGGTGCCCCGCAGCGCGCGCCTGCAGCCGGCACTCATGATGCTCGGGGTGTTCGCCGGACTGGGGATGTTCGGGTTCGCCGGGATCGTGTTCGGTCCGGTCGTGATGATCATCGTGGTGACCACCGTGAACATGTACCGGTCGGTGTACAAGGGCGTTGCCTGGGTCGACGATTTCGAGGGAAACGACTCCGACGAGCCGGAGAAGCGCCCGTGGTGGCGGCTGGTCCTCTCGCTGGGAAAGGGCAAGGCGGCGTCGACCGACGCCGAGGTCCCGTCCGACGAGTCCGGGGCGACCGAATCCGACGCCGACGCGGCAAATCCGAGCCCTGCCACGTAGTCCGATGACGTCCGCCGACGACAGCAACGCGTCCGCCCCTGACACGCTCCAGGAGGCGGCGGATCAGGAGGCGGCTGCACCCGACCCTGCGGCCCCCGCAGATCTGGGGATCGTCGAAGCCGCGCTGATGACCGCGCTCGGTGGATTCATCGACGCCTACCTGTTCCTGCACCACGGCGTGTTCGCGTTCGCACAGACCGGCAACGTCATCTTCCTGGCCGTCGCGGTGGTGCAGGAGAAGCCGTGGCTCGTGTTCTTGTGGCCCCTGTTGGCCTACCTGGCCGGAATCTCCTTGGCCCATGTGGTGCGCGCATTCGCCCCGACGCTTCCGCCGCGGGCGATCGAGGCGGTGTTCCTCGGCCAGATCGCGGTCTTCACCGTGTTGGCGCTCCTGCCCGCGGGGGCACCCGCGGCGGCCTTCGTCGTGCCGCTCGCCGTCGTCGGCGGCATCCGGCTGCAACTCTTCCGGTCTGCGGGCGGGATCACCTTCGTCAGCATCGCGACGACGGGCAACTTCATGCGGCTCGTCGACTCGATAGTCAGGGCGGTGCGCACCCCGAGCAGCGAGAACAGGCGGTTGGCTGTCTTCGCCCTGCTCATCGTCACGGGTTTCATCGTCGGTGCCTTCGCCGGTGCCGCGGCCTCCAAGGCGTTCGGCGCCCCGGCGATCTGGGGCGTCGTCGCGATCGAAACCGCCGGGTTCATCGTCTACGTCGCGTCGCGGCGTCGTGCTCGTCGGCGCGGGTTGTCCTGACCGGGACCGCCGCAACCGCTACCGGTTTTCACAATCGCTACCGTCGCAACGGTAGCGGCGATTGTCGGGGCACGTAGCTGTTGTGGCCGGATTCCACTAGCGCGGCCGATAGAAGCCCTGGAATCCCTGGTCGAGGTTGGTGGTGCGGATCGGGTTGACCTGGACGGGGTCGCCAGCCTCCACCATGAGCCCATCGCCGATGATCATGGCCACGTGCCCGTCCCACACGGCGAGGTCGCCGGGTTGGACCTGGGCCTGGTCGACGCGATAGCCGGCCTCGTCCTGGTCCTGCGCGAGGCGGGGGATCTCCAGCCCGGCCTGCCGGTATGACCACTGCGTGAACCCGCTGCAGTCGAAGCCCTGCGGCGTCGTCCCGCCCCACACGTACGGCACTCCGCGCTGGCTGAGTGCGGCTCGTACCGCCTTGGCCGCGCGGGCGTTGGGTGCGTAGACGACCCTGCCGTTGGGCAGGGTGATGGCCAGTGAGGCGTCCTTCTTGTCGTCGCCCTCGCGATGATCACCATGACGGCCGTCGCCATGGTGCCCGTCGCCGTCGCGCTGGTGGTCGACCGGCGCCGGAACCGGTTTGGGCGCGGTGTGCCGTGAATCAGCGAGCAGCTTCGCCGCGTCGGAGGCGAGCTCACCCTGCGCCTTCACGACGGTCGCGACGCCGCGCGCTACGTGGTCGATCGCGACCGGTAACAGTGCCATCAGCCCCTCGATGCTGTGGATGGCGGGACCGAGGGACGACGCAGCCTTCGCGAACGAATCGACGAGGCGGCGCACCTCGGCAGCGGCCTGACCGACTCGAGTGCTGGCGGTTTCGACGATCGACGCCGACGACGAGTTGGCGGTCGCCGACCGTTGGTGGCGCCGACTCGCCGACGAGGAGGCGCGAGCCGCGGCATCTCCGCCACGGCCGGTCCACGACCCCGACAGCGACCTTGCACCCTGCTCGGCGTCGGCCGCCGCCCGGTGCGATGCTGCCGCAGCCTTCGCCGTGTTGGGCAGTGGTCCGCCCGCCGGGAGCACACCGGTTCCCAGAGTGTTGGCGAGACCGTGCAACGGGGCGATGAGGGTGTCGGCGCTCACCGTCGAACCGTCCCAATTCGAACGGCACCGGCTTCGTCAGTGGACTCGTAAGCGTTTGCCCCGGCGCGCGCGGCGTCTGCGGTCGACGCGTGGTGGGCGGCGAGGGTGTCGAGTTCGCCCGCCGATGCGTCGAGGACGTGGGCGAGAACGCCGAGGAACTCGGCGCCGATCAGCCCGAAGGTCGGCAGCAGTGGTGCGATATCGCCGCGGAGTGACGCGGCCGCGTCGGTAGCTTGCTGGGCGCTGGCGCGGTGTTGCGCGGCGAACCGGTGGGCGGTGGGGGAGTGAAGAGTGACCGTCATGATTCTTTGGACGCACGCGGTCGCTGAACGGTTCCCCGGGTTGTCGATCCGCAAGTCGCCCCGAACCGGCTTCGGACCTAGTCGCGCCACTGCTGCAACCACGGTTCGGTGACGGTCTGACCAGGTGTCTTTATGAGCAATGCGCTCGGGCCGACCTCGTACACGGTGCTTCCGGCGCGGAACACATACGTCGAACCGCGCATCTGTGGCCAGCTCACGTCCTTGGACCGCATACCTCCGGCGTAACCGATGTAGTACAGGCCACCCGACGCCTCTGACTGGCAGATCACCACCGACGAGCGCTGCGTGCGCCCGATGAACACGGCCGGGTCGTCGACGTTGCACCGCGCCGTCTCGCTAGTGAAGCCCTGCGCGTCCGTGCCGGGGATGCGTGAGTCGTTGGCGTCGGTGGGCGGAGCCAGGGGTGGCAGCGTCGGGGTGACGGTCATGGTCTCGGTGGTTGTCGTGGTCGTCGGGATGCCGCCGTCGTCGGCCGGAGCGGTGACAGTGGCGGTGGGTGCAGCTGTGCTGCTGGCCCGCGACTTCCCATAGATCGTCGCTCCGAGAGCCGCACCGACGACGAGGAGCCCGCCGACGGCCACCGAGACGGCGATCAGCGGCAGCGTGCTGCGCGGTGGGGGAGGCGGCGGAGGGGGTGCCATCTGCGGTGCGGCGGGGGGCTGCGACTGCGGCCAGAGTGCCGCGGTGTCAGCGGACGGTTCGTCGGAGCGGAACGGTGATTCCCCGTGCGGACCCCAACCCTGCGGGTACTGCGAACTCATCGATTCATCCTCCGAATAGGTCGTTGGCGATAGCGCAGGCAAGGTCGCTGGCCCTCGTGCGCGCCGCGCGCAGATCGTCGTCGTCGGGAGAGACAACGGGGACGACCGCCTCGACGTAGGCCTTCGCTTTCGGTTCAGTGCCCGACGGGCGGACCAACGCGCGAACGCGCGCGTCGCCGTCTGCGCCGATGAACTCGACCATGTCGGTGCGCAACCCGTCGTCGCGATTGGCATAGTCGCTCATCGCGCAGTCGATCCCGCCGAGGGTTCGTCGTGGTGCGGACCGGAACAGGTTCATTGCAGCGGTGATCCCGCCGGGCGTGGCGTGCAACGACCGCCCGACGGTGACGTGGCTGCCGTGCCGCAGTGCGAGATCGTCGAGCAGGGAGGCAATTGAGGATCCTTCGCGTCGCAGCCGCGCGGCGATCTGCGCGAGGAGGACGGCTGAGCCGATGCCGTCCTTGTCGCGCACGGCGTCGGGGTCGACGCAGTAGCCGATCGCCTCCTCGTAGGCGAAGCACAGGGGTTCGCCCGCGCGGACCAACCATTTGAAGCCGGTCAGCGTCCGTATCGACCGCGCTCCGGCCGCTTCGGCGACCTGAGCGGCCAGCGTTCCTGACACGATGCTGCTGGCGACGACAGCGCCGGGTACGGCGAGTTCGTGGCAGAGGATCGCACCTGTCTCGTCGCCGGTGAGCTGGCGCCAGCCGTCGCGGTCGGGGATGGCGATGGCGCACCGGTCGGCGTCGGGGTCCAAGGCGATTGCCAGGTCGGCGTCGACGCGCTGTGCCAGTGCCAGCAGCAGGCTGGTGGCCCCGGGCTCCTCAGGGTTGGGGAAGACGACGGTGGGGAAGTCGGGGTCGGGGGCGAACTGCTCGTCGACGATGTGGACGTCGTCGAATCCGGCGTTGGCCAGCGCCTCGACCGCCAGCCGCCCGCCGACGCCGTGCATGGGGGTCAGTGCGATGCGCAGCGAGTCGTCGACGTGGTCGAACCGGGTCGCCAGCCGGTCGAGGTAGCGGGATGCCGCTGCCCAATCGTGGTCGTCGGGATCGACGGGGTAGCACGGGATCTCTGGCGGTGCGGCGGCCATCAAAGCTTCGATCCGCGCGTCGACGGGGCTGACGATCTGCGCGCCGGGCACGTCGGTGCCGATACCGCCATAGAGCTTGTAGCCGTTGTCGCCGGCCGGGTTGTGCGATGCGGTGATTTGGATGGCCGCGGCGGTGCCGAGGTCGCGGCAGGTGAATGCGACCAGCGGGGTCGGGGAGTGGCCGGGCAGTGCGACGACGTCGAATCCTGCGGCGGCGAGGACCCCCGTCGTCGTCGCGAAGAAGTCGGCCGAGCCGTGACGGGCGTCGCACCCGACGACGACGGTGCGCCGAGAACCGTTGGCGCGCAACCACTCTGCGACGGCCCACGTGGCACGTGCGACGAGTTCGACATTCATCCCGCCGGGACCGGGGCGGACCGACCCGCGCAGGCCCGCGGTGCCGAAGCGTAGGTCGTCAGAGCCCATCGGCGCTCAGAAGTCGCCGAGGAGATCGGGGATCGTCCCCTCAGGTTCGCGGATGTTGTCCTCGAGAATGTTACGCACTGGGGTGTCGGGGATCGTGTTGGCCAGTGCGAAGACGATGCCGGCTAGCAGCATCCCGACGCGGCCGCCCGCGTCACGCCCAGACTGCAGCACCTCCTCGTGGCTCAGTGGCCCTCCGGTGATGCCTGCGGCGAGATTGGTGACCAGCGAGATCCCCAGGACCTCCATACCGGCGGCGCGTGCGGCGATCGTCTCGTGCACCGTCGACATGCCGACGAGGTCGGCGCCCATCGTCGTGAGCATCGCGATCTCTGCGGGCGTCTCATACTGCGGGCCCGGCAAGCCGGCGTAGACGCCCTCGCGCAGCGTGTTGCTGACGCCGACACCGCCGTCGAGGACGTCGTTGACCCGCTGGGCGGTGCTGCGCAGCGACGGTGAGTAGGCGTCGACCATGTTGACGAACTCCGCACCGATGAGCGGCGAGCGGCCGGTCAGGTTGATCTGGTCGCTGATCAGCACGGGGGAGCGCACCGGGAGTGACCGGTTTACCGCGCCCGCCGCGTTGGTCAGGATGATGCGACGGCAGCCGGTGGCTGCGGCAGTGCGTACGGGGTGGACGACGCATGCGAGGTCGTGGCCCTCGTAGGCGTGGATCCGTCCGGCCAGGATGAGGACGCGTAGGTCGCCGACGGCGACCGAGTAGATCGACCCGCCATGCCCTTCCGCTCCCGGGGCGGTGAAACCCGGCACCCGCGACATCGGAATCGCCTCGGGCAGTGGGTCAAAGGCCTTCAGCGCCGACGACCAGCCGGAGCCCAGGACGATGGCGACGTCGTGGCGAGGCGCTCCTGTCTCGGCTGCGAGGAAGGCGGCGGCCGCCGTCGCGGCGCCGCTGGGATCAGTGCTCGGGTCCATGGGTCCACGTTAGTGAATGGGCACCGGGTGCGTTCCGCGGAACGCACCCGTCCGGCCCCTGCGCGGTGGCCTACAGTGCTACCCATGCCATTCCTGCGCGAATCCGATGATGTGTACGAGCTTTACCTGGGCACCGAGGGCGTCGAGCTCGACGAGGCCAATCCGGAGAACCGATTCAACCTCGGGTGGATCGACACGGTGAACGCCCTGCTCGACGAGGTTGCCACCGCCGGCTCGTCGTCGAAGAAGGGCCTGGTGATCACCGCCACCGGCAAGTTCTTCAGCAATGGCCTCGATACCGACTACGTCTTCGCCAACGGTGACAAGCTGCCCGGATACCTCGACTCGGTGCACGACATCTACACCAAGGTCCTGACGCTGCCCGTGGCGACCGTCGCGGCCGTCAACGGCCACGCCTTCGGCGCTGGCGCGATGCTCGCGCTGTGCGCCGACTACCGGATCCAGCGTGCCGACCGCGGCTTCTGGTCGCTGCCCGAGGCGGCGCTGAACATGCCGTTTACCGCCGGGATGGCCGCGCTCGTCCGCACGCGGCTCACCGATGCGGCCGCCACCGAGGCGATGCTGACATCGCGTCGCTATGGCGCTGACGACGCGGCTGCCGCGGGGATCGTCGAAGAACCCGTCCCGGCCGACGACCTGCTCGCGCGGGCGCGTGCGGTTGCTGCCGAGCGCGCTGCGGCCGGTGCGGGCGCCAATCTCGCGATCATCAAGAGGGGCCTGCGCGCGCCGCTGCTGGAGCAGCTGGCGATCACGACGCCGACCTCGCTGCTCTGACGGACTACAGCTCGATGCCGTCGGCGTCTGCGCCGGGGCCAGGGCCGACGTTGCGCGCCGGATGCAGACGCAGCGACTGCACGTAATCGTCGGGGGCGCCGGCCTTCTCGGCTGCATCGGACATGACCCCGAGGTAGCGCGCCGACGGCAGGCCGCCTTCGAAGCCGTCGACGACGTAGAGCCAGGCAAGAGCAGGTCCGTCGGTGGTTTCGATGCGTGCCCGCAGCTTGCGGTGCAGCCCCAGCTCGGAGCCCTCCCAGCGGTCCATCGTGTGGACGTCCTCGTCGGAGACGTCGTAGAGGACGACGAAGACGCGGGCATCGGGGTTGTCGCGGTCTTCGACCACCGTCGCCAGGGAGCCCTCCCAGCCGATGTCCTCGCCGGCGAACGTCAGGCGCCAGCCGACCAGCCAACCCGTCGCCGACAACGGGGAGTGGGGCGCCCGCATCGCCATCTGCTCGGGATCCAGGTTCGAGCCATATGCGGCGTACAGCGCCACGGACATCTCCTCGGGGGCCGGGTGTGACAACAAAGCAGCGAGATAAGAGTAGCGCCGGGGCGACGCGTGCGTGGCACCGGTGAGTCCCGGTGTGGCGATGCGGCGCGAACCGTCGCGGTGTGCGACAGAATGGCACAAAGTGCCGGGCATTCAGCCAACTTCCCGGGAGTCAGGAGCGCGCAGTGACCAAGATCGTGATCATCGGAGGCGGGCCCGCGGGGTATGAGGCGGCCCTGTCCGCCGCCGCGTACGGGTCTGACATCACCATCGTCGACGCCGACGGGATCGGTGGGGCCTGCGTGCTTTACGACTGCGTGCCGTCGAAGACGTTCATCGCCTCGACCGGTGTCCGCACCGATGCCCGTCGGGCCACGGATCTGGGAATCGAGCTGCACATCGACAGCGCCGTCGTCGAACTGCCGCAGATCCACAAACGCGTCAAAGACCTCGCGTACGCGCAGTCGGCTGACATCAAGGCCCGGTTGATGAGCGAGGGCGTGCGGTTGATCGCCGGTGTCGGGGAGCTGGCCGATCCCGTGCTCGGGTCGGCCACCCACAAAGTCCTTGCCAAGTGCGCCGACGGCACGGAGGAAGTGCTCGACGCCGACGTCGTACTGATCGCGACCGGTGCCCGCCCACGCATCCTGCCCGACGCGCAGCCAGACGGTGAGCGGATCCTCACCTGGCGCCAGCTCTACGACCTCGACGAGCTGCCGACGCATCTCGTCGTCGTCGGGTCCGGTGTCACCGGCGCCGAGTTCGTCCACGCCTACACCGAACTGGGCGTCAAGGTGACCCTGGTGTCCAGCCGCGACAGGGTGCTGCCCGGTGAGGACGAGGATGCGGCCCTGGTGCTGGAGGACGCGCTGGCCGAACGCGGCGTGACGCTGGTGAAGAATGCGCGTGCCGACAAGGTCACCCGCGACGGCGACGAGGTGACGGTTTTCCTCGCCGACGGTCAGACGGTGACCGGATCACACGTGCTGATGACGGTCGGCTCGATTCCCAACACGAACAAATGTGGGCTCGAAGCCGCGGGTGTCGCGACGGACAAGGGCGGCTACATCACCGTCGACCGGGTTTCGCGCACGTCGGTCCCGGGCATCTATGCCGCCGGTGACTGCACCGGGTTGTTCCCGCTGGCCTCGGTCGCCGCGATGCAGGGACGCATCGCGATGTACCACGCGCTGGGCGAGGGAGTCCTGCCGATTCGGCTGAAGACGGTCGCGTCGGCGATCTTCACCCGGCCGGAGATCGCGACCGTCGGCGTCTCACAGAACGCGATCGATTCCGGCGAATACCCGGCGCGCACCGTGATGCTGCCGCTGGCCACCAACGCCCGCGCGAAGATGAGCGGGCTGCGACGCGGTTTTGTGAAGATCTTCTGCCGCCCGCAGACCGGCGTCGTGATCGGTGGGGTGGTCGTGGCGCCGGTCGCCTCCGAGCTGATCCTGCCGATCGCGCTTGCCGTGCAGAACAAGCTCACCGTCGGCGATCTCGCTCAGACGTTGTCGGTGTACCCGTCGCTCTCGGGGTCGGTGATCGAGGCGGCGCGCCAGCTGGTCCGCCACGACGACCTGGACTGACCCGGCTGGATCCTGTGCCGTTTCGTCAACCCAGCATCGATTGACGCTGGGTTGACGAAACGGCGGGGGTTCAGGCGGTTTCGTCGATACCGAGGTCGACGAGGAGTTCGGCCGCGTGGCGTTCCAATTCGGAGCGGACCGTCGTGAGGTCGGTGCCGGCGGGAACGCGGACGTCGAAGTTCGCCTCGAAGAGCAGGCCGCCCGACATCGGTGCCTCGCGAGTGCCGGTGGTCATTGACTCGATGCTGAGCCCGTTGGCGCTGAGCACCGTCGACAGTTCGCGGACGATGCCGGGATGGTCGTTGCCCAGGACCCCGATGGTGAGGTGGGTGAACGTCTCGGCGTCGGGCGTTTCGTCGGTGCCGGTGTGGACGGAGACGTCGAGGTCGGGCAGGGCACGGGCGGCGCCGAGCAGGCCGTCGGCCTTGTCAGCGGTGACGCTGACGACGATGATTCCGGCGAACTTGCCCTCCAAGCGCGCCAACTGGCTGCGCTCCCAGTTGCCGCCGTGGGTCGCGACGGTGTCGGCGAGGGCGGAGACGATGCCGGGTCGGTCGTCGCCGATGATGGTCAACACAAGATGCTGCACAGGCGAATGGTAGCGCCCGGCACCGTCGGATTGTGGCGATGCCGGGCGCGGTCGTGGAGCGCAGGTCGGGGGCGGGCCCGGATCGGCGGTCGGGACCCGGCCGACGCCGTCTGTGTCCGCGGGTTCAGTCGTCGGCGAGGAGCTCGTCGATCTGGTTGATCGCCGACGTGGCGCCCTCGATCATGCCCATCTCGAGGACCTGGGCCAGGCCCTCCTCGCTCGCGTAGACGGCGGTGTACTCGGCGCGGGTGCCGTCGCCGTCGGGGATGAAGCGGTACTCGTTCTTCGAGACCGGCAGATCGAGGTTGCGGGCGAAGTCCTCGGCGTTGAGGGCGAAGCCGTCCTCGAACTCGAAGGCCTTCTCCTCGTCGACGGAAGTGATGTCCCAGAAACCGCCGAACTTATCGCCCTCCGGGCTGGTCATGAAGTAGTGCATGGTGCCGCCGGGGTAGAGCTCGTGGCGGACGAACGTTGCCGGGTAGGTGGGCGGGCCCCAGATCTTCTCCAACTGGCGTGGATCGGCGTAGACCTGCCAGACCCGCGCGACGGGCGCGTTGAAGTGTGCGGTCATGCGCAGGGTGCGGTTGTCGGGGTCCTTGGTGACGTCGATGATCGGCATCGTCTTGCTCCTTTGATTGGTTGGTTCGGGTGATTGGTTGGTTCGGGCGGTCGTCGGTGCTCAGGCCCCGTCCGGGGAGTGGGTCCGTTGCGCCGGGGATGGATTACTACTCGTCACTGTCAGCGTCCGTGGGGGTTGTCAGGTCGGCCGCGAGCAGATCGTCGATGCGCGAGATGCGCCCGCGCCAGATCTGTTCCAGTTCGTCCAGCAGCGCGCTGACCGACCGGACTGCGGTGACTTCTCCCGACGCAAGTGCCTCCCGGCCGGCGCGTCGTTTTGTGACCAGACCGGCCCGCTCGAGCACCGCGACGTGCTTCTGCACGGCCGCGAAACTCATGTCGTAGTGCGAGGCGAGTGTGCTCACCGAGTACTCGCCGGCCAACGAGCGTCGCAGGATGTCGCGACGAGTCCGGTCGGCGAGTGCGTGGAACAGTGCGTCGACCTGCTCGTCGGAGAGGTCGAGGCGTTCTGCGGTGGTGGTCACGGAGCTATCATACAACCAAGCGGTTGTACGTTGTCAAGGGTTGGGTCACAACGGCTACCAGTCCCGACAATCGCTACGGTTGCTTCCGTAGCTGTTTTTGGGACTGGTAGCGGTTGTGGTGGTTGGGGCGTCGCCGATGAGTCGCAGGCCCGCGAGAGGCGCACTACTCCGGAATGCGCGCGATCGTGGCGCGCGTGAAAGCGATTGCGCGAGCGCAGATTTCAGAGCTTGGGCGTGTCGGAACCCGGTTGTAATTGACGATTGTGTTCACACCGGATTGCCCGCTCTGGACACGCGCGACGCAGGTACCGGGACCCATCGTGAATACGCCGACGCGTCGGCCATCGATCGCCTCGTTCGGTAGCCAGCCGAAAAGGTGGTTGAAGCGCCGATATGCATCGAGGCTGGGACTGTTACCAACTATCTGTGAAAGGCCCCAGACGGAGCCGTGTTTCCTGTCGAGCCAATCGCAGCCGCGTGCGGTTTGATTGTCGACGGTGGCAGCGTCGCGCCGTGACAACCAGTCCCAACCGAGTGTGTCTACGGCCGCCCGGTTCTCCTGGGTACACGGTTCGTAAGTCGTCCCGTCGTTGCCAGGGTTTAGGCGGTGGGGAAATGCGCCCGGGTGATCCGCCGCAGTGCGCGGATCTACGACCGCGGCTTGCCGTTGTGGCTCAGCCGATCCCGAGGTCGTGCACGCCACAATAGCCGCCATCAGACCGACGATGCTGAGCATCGCCAGTGTCACGCCAGACGTTCCGGCCCGTCTACCCGCCAAGAGTCAGGCCTCCAGCGAGATCTTGTCCGACGAAAGTTTGTGGGGTCTTGGCGCAACTGCCAGCCAACCCCGCCATGGCAGTGGTCTGCTTTGCCAGGACTGAAGCCCAGCTGGCCGGTCCAGTCGAGAGTGAATTCGTCAGATCGCTGTAGACCGGCGGAGCTTCGACGCACGAATTGCCCATGTAGTTCGAGGACAGAAGCTTCGAGGCGACCATCCTGCACGCATCCAACTCCTCCGCCGCCCACCTGGCGACCTTGGCGCGTTCCTCCCAGGCGTCGTCGTCGCTGCGGAATGGCGGTGGGCTCACGGGACCTCCGGTCGGATCGGTGGACTAGGTGTGACAGGTCGGGTGCCTAAAACATCCTCTCCATACTTGGACGCAGCGCGAGGCCGTTCGGTTCCATCGAGACTTGAGCCTCACTCACAACAACTACGGATCCCGACAACCGCTACGGTTGCGACGGTAGCTGTTGTGGGGATGCGTAGCGGTTGTGGCCAGAGGGTCGACGGAACCGTCGCAACCTCCGGTGCGTCTAAGTAGATATGGCTCCAGGGGGACGGACGCCGTGGGCGTCGTATGAGGTGTCGGCGGTCGCGGATATGGCGGAATCGATGGGCGCTGAGCAGGCACGGGCCGATGTCGCCGCCCTGTTCGCGGCCATTGAGCGCGCTCAGGCGGCGGCGCAACGGGTGGAGGCGGTGTTCCTTGCGACGTCGGGGTCGTTGAAGGGACAGGCGGCGACAAAGGGGACGCAGCAGGCCACGGCCATCGCCAACGACATCTCGCGGGCGGCGCGAGTCGCGGAATCGGTGGGGGTGAATCTGCGCGGGGTGGCGAACACGCTGTCGGCGACCAAGGCGAAGGCACCGGTGTTGCGGGCGGCGGCAGCGGAGATGGCGAAGTCGGATCTGACGGCCGATGAGACGGCGCAGGTACGTGCGACGGTCGCCGCAGCGATGAATCAGGTGTACAGCGATCCGATGCTGGACTCGGCGATTCCGCTGGGCATTGAGGCGGCGGTCCCGACCGGCTATGACAACGCGGGCGTGGTGCCGACCGACGCGGGCGGGCCTCGGCGCGACAACGATTCGTCGCTTTTCAACGGCCTCGGCTCGGGCCTGGCGCCAGGGTCGTCGGGGTCGCCCGGATCGCCGTCGAGCCGGACGATGCCGACGAGTACCACCTCACCGTCGGCGACGGGCGGCGTGGCGCCTGCGGGAGCGTCGGACACGGCGAAGAATCCCGGCGGCACCAGCTCCAGCGGGCCGGCCACAACCAACACACCGAAAGACAGGATCAACGGCGACCAGCCCGGCCCCTCGACACAAGGTCCCGGCAACCCCGCACTCCTCGGCGGTCCACGACCGGGCCTTGGGCAGCCACGACCCGCAAGCCCGGGGCCCGGGCTATCGGGAACGCGCGGAACGCCGGGGATCACCACCGGCCCCGGAACACCGAAACCACCGCTGACTACGCCGCGACTGGGGATGACGACGACCGGCGGACCGCCAGCGCCTACAGCGCCGCTGCGCCCTACGACGGGGTCGGGTATGCGGGGCGGCATGCCGTTCGTGCCGCGTGCAACCCGATCAGAGGACGCCGACGACCGTCGTGCCGCGGATTATCTGCACGTGCGGGAGAATGCCGATGAGGTCGTCGGCGAACTGCCGCTTGTCGGACCGCCGGTCCTCGGTGAACCAGACCCGCCGCCCGAACCGGGAGCGATGGCGAAGTAGCCGGAATCAGGCCAGATCGAGACTGTGCTCGACCGCCCTGTTCCATTCGGCGTAGAGGCGGGCGCGTTCGTCGTCGGGCATCCCCGGATCCCACTGCTTGTCCTGGGCCCAATTGGCGTGGATGTCGTCGGCGCTGCGCCAATAGCCGACGGCGAGACCAGCGGCGTAAGCCGCGCCCAGGGCGGTCGTCTCGTTGACGACCGGCCGGATCACCGGCACGCCCAACACATCGGCCTGGAATTGCATGAGCAGGTCGTTCACGACCATCCCGCCGTCGACTTTCAGCGTCGTCAGCCGCACTCCCGAGTCGGCTTCCATCGCCTCGATGACCTCGCGCGTCTGATAGGCACTCGCCTCCAACGCGGCCCGAGCCAGATGTCCGCGGTTGATGAAGCGCGTGAGGCCGACGATGACGCCGCGCGCGTCGGGCCGCCAGCGCGGCGCGAACAGTCCGGAGAATGCGGGCACGATGTAGGCGCCGCCGTTGTCGTCGACGGATTTGGCCAACTCCTCGACCTCCGCGGCCGACGAGATCATCCCAAGGTTGTCGCGCAGCCACTGGATGAGCGATCCGGTCACCGCGATCGAACCCTCCAGCGCGTAGCACGCGGGCGCGCCGCCAATCTGGTAGCAGACGGTGGTGAGCAATCCGTGCTCGGAGAACACCGGCTCGGTCCCCGTGTTGAGCAGCAGGAAGTTGCCGGTGCCGTACGTGTTCTTCGCCTGGCCGGGCGCCAAGCACGCCTGCCCGAAGGTTGCGGCCTGTTGATCACCGAGGATTCCCGCCAGCGGCACGCCCTCCGGCGCGCCGGGGGAGCGAAGCTCGCCGTAGACCTCGGAGCTGCTGCGGATCTGCGGCAGCATCGAGCGCGGAATACCGAAGTCGGAACAGATCTGTTCGTCCCACTGCAGCGTCCGCAGGTCCATGAGCATCGTGCGCGACGCATTGGTGACGTCGGTGATGTGGAGTCCGCCGTTGACGCCGCCGGTCATGTTCCAGGCGAGCCACGAGTCGATTGTCCCGAAGCACAGGTCCCCGGCCTCGGCACGCTCGCGCACCCCGTCGACGTTCTCCAGCAGCCACACCAATTTCGGTCCGGCGAAGTACGTGGACAACGGCAGTCCGGTCCGCGCCCGATACCGGTCGGGACCGTCGTCGCCGGCCAGGCGCTCGCACAGTGCTGCGGTTCGGGTGTCCTGCCAGACGATCGCGTTGTACACGGGGACGCCGGTACGACGGTCCCATACGACGGTGGTCTCGCGCTGATTGGTGATGCCGCAGGCCATCACATCGTCGGGCTTGACCTCCGCCGACGCCATCGCCGCCGCGGTTACGCGGCGCACATTGCGCCAGATTTCTTCCGCGTCGTGCTCCACCCATCCGGGTTTCGGGAAGATCTGCGCATGCTCGATCTGCTCGGATCCGACGGGACGCCCGCGGTGGTCGAACAGAATCGCGCGCGACGACGTCGTTCCCTGGTCGATGGACAGGACATATCCACTGCTTCTCGCCACGCCCGCCATCTTCGCACGCGGTAGGCTCAGCAATCGTGAATACCGAGTGGGAGGGCGATGGACCGGCGGCGTTGAGCCCCGAGTACCACGCTCGCGCGTGGGAGCGGCTGGGCAGCGAGCAGTTTGACGTCGTCGTCGTGGGTGGCGGTGTCGTCGGTGTCGGCGCGGCGCTCGACGCTGCGACACGTGGCCTGCGGGTGGCGCTGGTCGAGGCCCGCGACATCGCGTCGGGGACGTCGAGCCGGTCGTCGAAGATGTTCCACGGCGGCTTGCGCTACCTCGAACAGCTGGAGTTCGGCCTGGTCCGCGAGGCGCTACGCGAACGCGAATTGTCGTTGCGCCTTCTCGCCCCGCACCTGGTCCGGCCCCTGCCGTTCCTCTTCCCACTGACCAAGCGACTCTGGGAGCGGCCGTACGTGTCGGCTGGTCTGTTCCTCTACGACCGCATGGGCGGCGCGAAGTCGGTCCCCGGCCAGAGCCAGGTCACGCGGTCGGGGGCCTTGCGGGTCGCGCCGGCGCTCAAGCGCAACTCGTTGATCGGCGGGATCCGCTACTACGACACCGTCGTCGACGACGCTCGGCACAGCCTCACCGTCGCGCGTACCGCGGCCCACTACGGCGCGGTCATCCGGACGTCGACGCAGGTCGTCGGCTTTCTCCGCGAGGCCGACCGGGTGATGGGGGTGCGCGTGCGCGACTCCGACACCGGTGCGATCACCGAGGTCCGCGCGCATTGCGTCATCAACGCCGCGGGTGTGTGGACCGACGAGGTGCAGGCACTGTCGAAGGAGCGGGGCCACTTCAAGGTCCGGGCGTCGAAGGGTGTGCACATCGTCGTGCCGCGCGACCGGATCGTCAGCGAGACGGCCATCATCCTGCGCACCGCGAACTCCGTGCTGTTCGTCATCCCGTGGGAGACGCACTGGATCATCGGTACCACCGACACCGACTGGAACCTCGATCTCGCCCACCCCGCGGCAACCCACAAGGACATCGACTACATCCTCGACCGCGTCAACGAGGTGTTGGTGTCACCGCTGACCCACGACGACATCGAGGGCGTCTACGCCGGGTTGCGTCCGCTGCTTGCGGGTGAGGATGAGGGCACGTCGACGCTGTCGCGCGAGCACGCCGTCGCCGTCGTCGCGCCGGGCCTCATCTCGATTGCGGGCGGCAAGTACACCACCTATCGCGTGATGGGTGCCGACGCGGTGGATGCGTGCAACGACTTCATCCCGACAAGGGTCGCGCCGTCGATCACCGAGCGCGTCCCGCTGCTGGGGGCCGACGGATACTTCGCGCTGATCAACCAGTGCGACTTCCTGGGGAAGCGCTTCGGGCTGCACCCGTACCGCGTGCGCCGGCTGCTCAACCGCTACGGATCGCTGATCGACGACGTTCTGCGCCTGGCCGACGACGACCCGACGCTGCTGGAGCCGTTGGCGGCTGCACCGCAATACCTGCGCGTCGAGATCGTGTACGCGGTGCGCAACGAGGCGGCCCTGCACCTGGAGGACCTGCTGGCCCGGCGGACGCGCATCTCGATCGAGTACTCGCACCGCGGCGTGGGTTGTGCGACCGAGGTCGCCGATCTCATCGCACCCATCCTTGGATGGACCCAGAAAAAGAAGGCCTTCGAAGTGGCCAACTATGTCGCCCGCGTCGAGGCGGAGATCGCGTCGCAACAGCAGCCCGACGACGAGTCGGCTGACGCGTTGCGGGCCGCTGCGCCGGAGTCGCGAACGGAGATCCTGGAGCCGGTTCCGGTCCCCGAATAGGGCCTTGAACTGCGATTACAGGGGACCTTCGGCTCTAGAGTCCGCCTCGTTCACCTCGATACGATCGAGATGAACGATCACGCGGCAACGAGGAGGCGTCATGGTGGAGGGCAATCCCATCGAGGTTCTCGATGAGGCACAGGCGTGGGGGTTGTTGGCCACCCGCGAGTTCGGCCGACTTGCCACGAGCGTCGGCAACCAACCCGAGATCTTCCCCATCAACTTCCATGCTGGCGACGGCAAGATCTACTTCCGCACGGCAGCAGGGACCAAGCTCTCGGAGATCGCGGTCAACGACCGTCTCGCGTTCGAGGCCGATGAGACCGGCACCGACGGCGGGTGGAGCGTCATCGCCAAGGGTAGAGCGCACATTCTGACCGGTACCCGCGAGATTGCGGCGGCCGATGAGCTTCCGCTGCGCAGCTGGGTTCCGACGCTGAAGTACGACTACGTCGAACTCGCCGTCGACGAGATTTCCGCGCGGCGGTTCACTTTCGGCCCGGAGCCGGATCGGTACGGGAACCAATAGCGGGCTGGCAGGTGGGGCAGTAGTAGGTCACGCGGTCGCGGTCTTGGCCCGCCATTCGTGCGATGGCCGTGCCGCAGCGCCGGCACGGGCGGTTCTCGCGGCCGTACACCCAGTGATTCGCACGCCCGGGTAGGCCCGTGGTGTTTCGGATCGGACGTAGTCGGTTGTCCCACAACAGTTCTCGGGCGAGTGCTACCGCCTTCTGTGTGTCGACGTCGGCGATCGGCGTCGACGGGTGCGCCCCGAGTAGGAAGCAGATCTCGTTGCGGTAGATATTGCCGACTCCGGCCATGATGCGCTGATCGAGCAGTGCCGCCGACACCGTCAGACCGGGGTCGCGCTCGACGGCCGCGGCGAGGTTGGCCACCGCTCGCTCTGCATCCCAACCGGGGCCGAGCAAGTCGGGGCCGAGGTGGGCGAGCCCATCGTCATCACGGCCGTCGACGTGGAGCTCGCGCAGTGCGAACCCGACGACCTCGGCGTCGTCGACTCCTATTACGGCGCGGGCGGTGTGACCGGGCTTGGACCATCGCTGTCCCGGCGCGAAGACCCGCCACGACCCGTCCATCCCCAAGTGCGAGCGGATGGTGCAGCGCCGATCATCGTCGGAAACATCGATCAACAGGTGCTTGCCGACCGAGCGCACGTCGTCGACTCGCCACCCGGACAGGTCGACGGTGGCCAGACGCGGCACACGGAAGTCGGTGCGACGCAGCGTCTTTCCCGCGAGTATCGGGCGCAGGCGAGCAGCGAGCGCGAAGAGGGAGTCGCCCTCAGGCATCGGCGGCGAACCGAGCCGCGACGATCAGTGCGAGGGTGTCGGCCGTTCGCGTGCAGAACGCGTGTGCGTCCTCGTTACCGCGGGTCAGCCCGCGGATCGTCGTCGATGCAACGAGGAGGTCGAACACCTCGTCCCCGACGGTGGGCGCCTGCGCGGCGTGGTCGGGGTAGTCGTCGACGATGAGTTCGATCAGCGCGTGGCGGATTGGGTGGTCCCAGCGCGCGAGGAGCTTGTCATGGGCACCCTCGGAATGCTGGTAGGACGCGATAAGGCCGGGGATCGCGGTACGCACGGAGGGCTCGGCGATCTGGGCGAGGAACCATCGCGCCCAGGCGGTGAGATCGGTGCGCAGGTCGCCCGACGCGGGCGGGGGAACGGCGTCGTCGCTGCCGAAGACGGCCTCCTCGACAATCGCCTCCTTCGACGACCAGCGGCGATAGATGGCCGGCGTGGCGACGCCGGATCGCCGGGCGATGGCGCTGATAGTCGTCTTCGCGTAGCCGACCTCAGCGAGCAGCTCCAGGGTGGCAGAGAGGATGGCTCGGTCCAGGCCGGGATCGCGCGGGCGACCGGCCACGGCAACGTTGTCCAAGCGTTCGGTCACGGGTTCGACACTACCCGAGGTCCGATTCGGGCCCTTCCGTTACGGAGTGGATTGCTACGTAACAATCTGCCTGGAGACAATTGCCCACCGAGAACAGGTCGCGGGCGACCGATCACGCGTGGGAACCGTATCGCAGGCGAATGCCGCGTGGAGTCGTCGTGAAGCCGGATTCGACGAGGAGTCTGCCGAAATCGGTGGAGAGCACCGGCTGACCGTCGACGGTGTCGATCGCCAGGCGCTCGACCCGTCCGGAGCGGACGAGGTCGGCGAGGGCGATGGCGGCAGAGTCTCGATACACCGACTCGCTGTGGTCGTCGGCACTCGACCACCGAGGATTGAACGTCAGCACCGTCTTGCCGCCGCGTTCGACGAAGCAGGCGAGCTCGCCGTCGACGAGGACGACCATCGCGCCGGCTTTGCGGCCGGGTCGATGGGATCCGGTGGTGCTGTCGGGCCAATCCAGCGCGGCACCATAGGGATTGGCCGGGTCGGTCGCCGCCAACACGATGGCGCGACCGGCGTGGTCGCGTGGAACGGTGGTGTGGTCACGAAGCTCGTCGACCGTCGCGGGTACGGCAAACTGTGCACCGCCCAGACCGTCGACGTAGTAACCCCGCCGCACCTTGCCACTGTCCTCGAAGACGGTCAGTGCGCGGTAGATGCGGGAGAAGCCGCCCGCCACGCCTTCGTTGTGGACCGCACCCTTGGTGACGACGCCGTAGCGCTCGAGCAGTACCTCACACACCGCTGATGTCGCTGTGGTTGCGTCGATTGTCGGACGTTCCAGCAGGAACCAGCGCCCGCTCAGCACGCCGGGCACCGAAGGAGCGGTTCCCGACGTGCCGGCCAGGTATGCGCCGGACAACCGGGCTCCGCGCAACCGCGGTGGGCGACGCGACCGATGACTCGGTGCCGCCTTCTTGGCCGCACCGCGCCCCGACAGCAGCGCGCGGACGGGGGCGAACGTGTCGTTGGCGACGCGGCCCGACCACACCAAGCCCCACACCGCTTCGGTCACGTCGCCGGGCGCGTCGAGGCGGGTGACCAGTTCCGGCAAGCGTTGCGCGCCACCGGCGTCCAACGCATCGACGAGCGCGATCATCGTCGGCGACAGCTCGATGTCGTCAGGTGGCGGCAGGGTGGCCGCAGTGAGGTCGGCGGGGTGGAACGCCACCCAGCCGTCGGCGGCGCCGATCGCACCGTGTCCCGACCAGACCACCTCGCCGGTCGACAGGAGTTCGTCGAGCATGGACGGTGCATAGTCGACGACGCGGACGGGCAGGACCAGTGACTCCCATGCCGACGCCGGGATCGGCACGCCGGCGAGTTGATCGAGGACGGTCGCGACGCCGTCGGTACCGCGGAGTCTCGATACCCCTCCTTGCAAGCTCGAAGGCACTCGGCCAACGTCGCCGACGACGTGCTGCCAGTCGAGGAGGAACCGCGCGAAGCTCGCGTGGTCGACGGGGGCGATGGCCGAACGGGTCGCGGCAAGCGATCCGCGCCGGATCTGGCCGAGGACGTCGGGATGACACCACTGGACGGGGTCGTGACCGGTGATGAACTCGCCCTCCACCACGCGGCGGGAGGCGGCCAGGCGTGCCAGGGTGTCGGCGACCGCGGCCGGAGGCAGACCGAGCTGTTCCGCGGCCTCGGCCGTCGTGAACGGGCCGTGGGTTCGGGCGTATCGACCGACGAGGTCGCCCAGCGGGTCGGCGACGGGGTCGATGAACGCGACCGGCACACCGGGTGGGAGGACGACGCCGAGTCCGTCGCGCAATCGGGCCGCGTCCTCGACCGCCGCCCACATGGCCCGGCCGCGGTGGGTGACCGCGATGACCTGGCCGCGCAGCGAGTCGAGGACGGCGTCGGCGGACTCGTCACCCCGGTAGCGTTCGGCGATCTCGTCGACAGCGAGGGGGCCGAGCCAGCGCAGGAGGTCGGCGACGTCTTGCGCGTCGCGCGCCTGCCGTGCGGGGTCCAGTCGTTGCAGTCGCGCCACGACCTCGGCGATGACATCGTCGTCGAGCAGTTCCCGAAGGTCGAGGCGGCCCAGGAGCTGCGCGAGCAGTGCGGTGTCGAGGGAGAGGGCCGCGGCGCGGCGCTCGGCGACGGGGACGTCGTCGGCATACATGTACGAACCGACGTAGTCGAAGAGCAGTGCTGCGGCGAACGGTGAGGCACTCGGCGTCTCGACCGCGGTCAGGCGCACCTGCCGCCGGGCGATACGGGCCAGCAGGTCCTGTAGGGCGGGTAGGTCGTACACGTCTTGCAGGCATTCGCGCACGGCTTCCAGAACGATGGGGAAGTCGGGGTAGCGCGTCGCGACGCCGAGTAGCTGCGCACTGCGTTGGCGCTGCTGCCACAGCGGGGATCGTTTGCCCGGATCGCGACGGGGCAGCAGCAAGGCTCGGGCGGCGCACTCGCGGAACCGGGCGGCGAACAGCGGCGAATCACCGAGTGCGTCGGTGACCATGGCCTCGATCTCGTCGGGATCGATCACGAACACTTCGGGCCCCGGCGGCGCGTCGTCGGTGTCGGGCAGGCGCACGACGATCCCGTCGTCGGCCGCACTGACCGCACCGTCGAGGCCGAGCGTCGCCTTCAGGCGGTTGGCGATGGCGCTGGCCCACGGCGCGTGGACGCGCAGCCCGTACGGGGAATGCAGGACGACCCGCCAGTCGCCGAGTTCATCGCGGAACCGTTCGACGACCAGGGTGCGGTCGGTGGGGACTGTCCCCGTCGCGTCACGTTGCTCGGCGATGAGCGTCGTGAGGTTGGTGCGCGCGAAATCGGTGAGGCCCAATCCCTCGGCCTCGGTGGCGACGTCGTCGATCGCCTCGCCAACCGACTCAGAGTTGGCCACCCGCCCAGTGAAGGCGCCGATCGCCTGGCCCAACTCGGCGGGACGGCCGACCGCGTCGCCGATCCAGAACGGCAGGCGACCGGGCATTCCTGGTGCGGGGGTCACGAGGACGCGGTCGGGGGTGATCTCGGCGATGCGCCAACTGGAGGCGCCGAGCGCGAAGACATCGCCGACGCGCGACTCGTAGACCATCTCCTCGTCGAGCTCGCCGACGCGTCGCGGCCCCTCCTCGTCGCCGGCCAGGAACACGCCGAACAGCCCGCGGTCGGGGATGGTGCCGCCGGAGGTTACGGCCAGCCGCAGCGCACCGCGCCGCCCGGTGAGAGTGCCCGCCACGCGATCCCAGGTGACGCGGGCGCGCAACTCCGCGAACTCTTCCGACGGGAAGCGGCCCGACACCAGGTCGAGGGTGGCTTCGAAGACGTCGCGGCCCAGTTCTCGGTACGGCGCGGCGCGACGGACGGTGTCGTACCACTCGTCGACGTCGAGGTCGTCAACAGCGGCCGCGGCGATCGTCTGCTGCGCGAGCACGTCGAGCGGATTGGTCGGGACCTGCAGCTCCTCGATAAGCCCGTCGCGCATCCGGGCCGCGGCCACCGTGGTGTGGATGAGGTCCGTGCGGTGCTTGGGGTACAGGATGCCGCGGCTGATCTCGCCGACCTGGTGTCCCGCACGCCCCACCCGCTGCAGGCCGCTGGCCACCGACGGCGGCGACTCCACCTGGACCACGAGGTCGACCGCGCCCATGTCGATGCCCAACTCCAGCGAACTGGTCGCCACGACGCAGCGCAGGTTCCCGGTCTTGAGGTCGTCCTCGATCTGCGCCCGCTGCTCCTTGCTCACCGAACCGTGGTGTGCGCGGGCCAGGACTGGAGCGTCGATCGGGATCGCGGGGGTATCGGCGGTGGTGATCGACGACGGGTTGCCGCCGGGGTTCTGGTAGTTGCGTGTGTCCCCGGCCTCGTAGCCCAATCTGCGGGCATACAGCTCGTTGAGAGCCGCAGTGAGCCGCTCGGCAAGCCGGCGGGAGTTGGCGAAGACGATCGTCGCGCGGTTGGCCAGGATCTCGTCGGCGATGGACCGCTCGATTGCCGGCCAGATCGAGCCGGCGGTCGGGGACAGGGCGTCGTCGCCGTCATCGCCTGCCTCGGCGGGAATGTTGGCCATGTCTTCGACGGGTACGTCGATGCGCAGTTCGAAGGTCTTCGCTGCGGGCGGGTTGACGATGCGGCAGCCCGCGGCACCGCCGAGGAAATCGGCTACCGCTTGTGGCGGGCGGACGGTCGCGGACAGGCCGATCCGTTGCGCTGGCTTCGCGAGTCGTGCATCGAGGCGTTCCAGTGACAGCGCCAGGTGGCTGCCGCGCTTGGTTCCCGCGACAGCGTGCACCTCGTCGACGATCACCGTCTCGACCTGCGACAGTGTCTCGCGCGCGGAGCTGGTCAGCATCAGATACAGCGACTCGGGGGTGGTGATCAGGATGTCGGGCGGGGTGCGCACGAGCTGGCGCCGGGCAGCAGCTGGGGTGTCGCCGGACCGGATGCCAACGGTGACCTGCGGGGCGGGACCGCCCGCGGCGATGGTGGCGGCCGCGATCCCCGCGAGCGGTGCGCGCAGGTTCCGCTCGACGTCGACGGCTAGCGCCTTCAGCGGCGACACGAAAACGACCCGGGTTAGGCGCGGTCGGTTCGTCGGCGGCGCGGTCGAGAGCCGGTCGATGGCCCACAGGAATGCCGACAGGGTCTTGCCCGAGCCGGTCGGGGCGATGACCAGCGTGTGCTCTCCGTCGGCGATCGAGTCCCAAGCTCCCACCTGGGCGGGCGTCGGCGCGGCGAACGAGCCGAGGAACCACTCGCGCGTGGGCGCCGAGAAGCGGGCGAGCGCATCGGGGGCGGGCACGGGTCCATTCTTCCCGACTCCTCTGACAGAGAGGCGTGTGACGTCGAAGCGGACAACACCGAGAGCGCGCGATGCGCATGACGTCGAACCTGCAGGGCCGTCGGGGGCTACAGTGATCAGGTCAGCAGAAGCGGGGAACCCGGTGCGAGTCCGGGACGGTCGCGCCACTGTGAGTCGCCGGTTTCCCGCCGACGCCGAGTCAGGACACCGCGCTGACGGACGCACAGAACGCGGACGCGAGATCCGCCGACGAAAGGACCCGATATGACTCAGGTGACAGCCGCCAAGCGCGCGCTCGCCGTACCCGTGCCCAACCTGACCGCGTTGAGCGCCGCGCTGACGCTGACTGCGGCCGTGCTGCTTGCGGCGCTGGCCTACTACTTCCTGGGCTACGACCAGGGCGCCGTTTCGGTGTTCGGGTCCGACACCCACATCCACGAGTTCATCCATGACTCGCGGCACTTCCTCGGCTTCCCCTGCCACTGAGTAAGGGGACGGAAGCAACCATGGAGCGCAAGTTCATCGGCGCGGGGCTCTTTGCTGGCCTCATCGCCGGAATCATCTCGTTCATTTTCGCGCGGATCTTCATCGAGCCACAGGTCGCCAAGGCGATCTCCTACGAAGAGGGCCGCGGCGCGGCCGAAGAGGCGCTGGAAGCCGCGTCGGGCCACGGTCACCACGGCGATGGCGCCGAGGTCTTCACCCGCTCGGTCCAGGAGAACATCGGCGCCGGTGTCGGCACCGTCGTGTTCGCGCTGTCGATGGGCGTCTTTTTCGCCGTCGCATTCACGGTGCTGTGGGCCTACGTCGGGCGGCGCTGGCCGGCCACGGATCCGCGTGCCGTGACCGCGGTCGTCGGCCTGCTGGGCTTCATCGCCGCGTTCGGTGTGCCGTTCTTCGTCTACCCGGCGAACCCACCGGCCGTCGGCAACGACGACACCATCGGAGAGCGGTCGGGGGCGTTCCTGACCATCACACTGGTGTCGGTGATCGCCATGGTCATTGCCGTCGTGGTGGCGCTGCAGTTGCGTGACCGCCTCGGCGGCCTCGCTTCGACGACGGTCGCCGGCATCGGCTACCTCGTGGTGATCGCGATCGCGAAGGCACTGCTGCCGGAGTTCCACGAGGTCCCCGAGCCGCTGAAGAACGACCAGGGCGCGATCGTGTTCCCCGGATTCCCCGGTGGGGTGATCGGTGACTTCCGGGTCTACGCGATCACCAACCAGGTGGTGTTGTGGACGGTGTTGACCTTGGTGTTCGCCGCCGCGATCTCCGCGATCGGTCGTCGCACTACTGACGCTGCGGGTGAACTCGTCGCGTCGGCGCGCTGATCGGACGTCACTCATCGGACCGTCGTCGACACAGCGGCGGGTCGTAGTCGCCGGGCGCACCGGGCCCAACCACCTGGTGCGCTTCGGCGAGTCCGACGTAGCGCTCGATGATCGTGGCCGCTCCGATGTAGAGGCGCTGGGCCTGACGTTCACATCAGTGATCTGCGGTCCTGAGCTGGCGACGCGTGAGACGGCTTCGCTGGTGTCGACGGCGGTCATCGTCGACGCCGGGTTGGCCAGTCTCGACGTCGGAAAATGGGCCGGGCGACTACCTGAGGAGATCCCGGGCTCCGAACTGGGGGCTTGGTTCGGCGATCCCGCGTCGCGCCCGCACGGTGGCGAGACCGTCGTCGCATTCGTCGATCGGATCAAGGCGTGGGCGCTGCGCGCACCGTCGTCGGCAATCGTCGTCGCAGGTCCGGTCGCCCAAGCCCTGCTATGCGACGGTTCCGAGTCGTTCTTCGCTGTGCAGGTCGTGCCGGGGTGCTGCTACGACGCGTGACCCAGGGGCTCAGGCCAGCGCGAAACCGAGTAGCTGAGGCTGGTTGAAGATGCCTTGCCACCAGTTGAAGCCCATCCACACCCCGGGCGTCACCTCGCGGACCTCGTCGTAGACCGGCAACACCAGCGACGGCGTGTAGTTGAACACCCACGCGGGCTTGCCGTCGATGCGGGACCGGCCCCGGTAGACGTAGGCGGGGAACCCCTCGATCCGTGCGCCGGTGATCAGGTTCATCAGAGCGCCGCCGTTGGGGCCGGTCCGAAACGTCTTGCCCATCCAGAGACCCGAGGCGATCTCCGGCAACAGGGGTGGGCGGATCACCCACCCGTTCTTCGGTCCCATCGGCACCGCGCCCGCCTGGGCGCGCAGATAGATCCGGTCCTGCTGACCCCAGTTGCAGCGGTAGCGCAGCGAGTCGATCGTCGCTGCACGGTTGTTCGGATAGAGCACACATCCGCCGCCGTAGTGAAGCGGAGCGGCGGGTGCCGCGTTGGCGGCGCCGACAGGGAAGGCGCCGATCGCTGCCAGGGCCGAGGTGGCCAGTGCGAGCTTGACGAGTACGGACGGAAGACGCATGAGGAGCCCTTCGATCTACGCGACTTGACACTCATTGTCGCCTCTCAGAGACCGAATCGTGCCGATATGCCCCGCAGATCCAACACGGCGAGGAGCTATACGCCTCGCGTCTCCGTGGGCAACCTACTTGCTGCGTTGGAAACGTGGCGGCGAGCCGCTGTAGGCGGCGGCGATGTAGTCGGACACCGAGAGTGCGGTGGGAGGAGAGCCCAGCAGCTCGCGCAACCGGCGAATCGCGGTCGGATGGATTCCTGCGTGCCAGAGGCGGCGTAGGCCGTTGTACTCCCTGACCCACGGATGGTTGGCGTCGAACTGCTCGATATCGAGTCGATCAGCAGTCCACCACCGGATACCTTCGGCGACTTGCCGAGTTTGCCAATCGTGTGCGATCTCCCTACTCGCGGCGAACTGGGCCGAGCGGGCGTGAGCGGCGGCCGCGTAGACACTCGGGAAGTAGTGGCCGTCCAGTCGCCACTCGGAGGCGTACAGGTGTTCGACGGGCACGAATTCGCGTCGCTGATTGATTTTGATGAACCGCTGAACAGCCTTGATTGACTTGTCCAACTCCAGGCAAGACATCCTTGAACCGAATGCCGCGGCGATCCGCTCTACCTCCATGTCGTGAGGCGTGACCACTGACCAGTCGGGATTGACGGTGATGGGGTGACGCGTGACATTTTCCCGGTCATCCCCGACGTGGCAGTCGATCTCGAAAGTGATCGGCTCTGCCAAACAGAACTCCTCGGCCTCTCGCATGTCCTGCAAACTATCCGGAGGGTCGGACAACACCCGTGCAGTCACGGATTGGCTATACCGCGGGCGTCAGTGCGCTGATCGCCGCAGGTGTCCAGGCTGGCCAGGCTGCGGCCGTGGCAAAGCCTCGTTCGAATTCGGCAACCAGAACAGTCTGTTCATCACCGTTGTCATAAACGAATGCTTCAGTGCTTCGACATACTGCGGCTGCGAGTAACGGCCGCTGGTATCGGGCACGGATCTTGTCCTCGGGGACAGAGTGTCCACCTGAGAGGACGCGCGAGTGAACGCGACGGACGGCCACTTCTTCAGGGACCATGACGATGTGAAGCACAACCCGGAAGCCGAGCCCGATGGCCTCGTCGATCAGTTCCAGTTTTGACGGGTGCGAGAACACGGTCTCTGTGATGAACGGATGTCCGTGTTCAAGCAGCGTCGTGCGCGCATGGTCTGCCAGGCGGGCGGCCTCATAGGACTTCTTCTCTTCGTCGCCGGGCCACTTTGAATGGGCGATGTCGTCGGCGTTGACGTAGGTCGATCCGGGTAGCGCAGGTCGAAGGAGGGTTCGAATCAGGGTCGACTTTCCCGCGCCGTTGCATCCGGCGACCAGGTCCAGGCGAGGACTACTCATCAACGAGCGGACGACGTGATCCGTCGGGCAGGCACTCGATCAGGACCCCGTCGTGAAGTATGACGGACGAATACCCCGCGGTTGCGCGCTCCTCAACGTGGTTGATCGTCGGCAGCTTGGTTTTGATCAGCGTGGCGATCTCGGCGTCGAAGACAACGGCCTCCTCGGTGGTCAAGTCCTCGCTCGCGAGCTTGCCGGCAAGTGCTGCCTCGACGCGACTGCGGGATGCGCTCGTCTGATTCGAGACGGATTGGCCGAGGCGCGCCCAATGCTCCAACTGCTGTCTGGCGGAGCGATTCTCGCGTGCGCCAGCCTTGACAGCCTCGTCGAACAGGTCGCCGGAGAAGCGGGTCACTCTATCCGGAGCGGTCATGACAACCTCCTGTAGCAGTTTGCTACATCGAGAATAGCAGTCGATTGGTGGGCTGTGCGGATAGTGCTGCTGATGTAGATCAGATGCCGTTGTCGTCGAGTCGTACCCGCACAACGGTGGCCCACCGGGCGAGTACCTCGGCCCAATCCGCCTCCATCTGCGGGTCCCAGGACTCGCCTAGTCCGGCGCGGAACTCGTCGACGATGCAGGTGAACATCGACTCGAACATCGTCCGGGTGACCTCCCAGGAGACATGGTCGTTCACCCACCACGCACTGGACTCGGGATCCAGCGTTCCGTCGGCGAGGTCGAGGAGCAGTCCGAAGATGCCGGTCATCATCCGCCGCTCGCTGTATATGTCTCCACCTTCGCCGAAGAGGTCCTCGGCGTCGGGGTTGGCGGCGAAGAATCGTTGGTAGATCGCCATGGTCGGATCGCCCAGCTCTTCGTCGTAGATCTCCATCGATCGTGCGACCGCCCCGCTGAGCCCGGTTCGTGTCATGGTTTCGATGCTGCCATTTGGACCCAATAGACCGAAGGGGTCGGGACTTTGGGCCTTGGTGGGTTAGCGCCGGCGTATCTCGTTCAGCCGTCGTACCGCCGATGGGCCGACACCGTGAAGACCGAGCAGTTCGTCCAGGTCGTCGGGCAGGTCGGCGAGTGTGCGGTAGCCCGCGTCGATCAGAGCGCCGGTGGCTGGGCGGCCAATGCGCACGCCATCAAACTCGAGTCCACGGTCTTCCATGGCCGGCCTCACGCCCCGCGGGCGAGGGTGATCATCTCTTTGAGGCCCATGCCGGCTTTTGTGCCACCGTCGCAGAGGATGTCGACGCCGGTGAGGTAGCCCGGTTTGGAGCTGGCGCAAAAAGCGAGGAGTTCGGCGATCTCCTCGGGTCGGCCGAAACGCTTGAGCGCGGCGAACTGGGTCAGCTGGCCCGAGCCGCCCGACTCCTCCAGCCGGCCCATCTCGGTGTCGAAGGAGCCCGGCGAAACCGACAGGATGCGTGCACCCGACGCGCCGAATGCCGCCGCCATCTCCGCGGAGTACCAGACGACGAAGGCCTTCGAGATGGGATAGGCCTGCTTGGGGGCCGCCCTCTTCCCGGTGCGGTTCGATGCGGCGATGAGCTTCTGGCGGAGCTTGTCGACGTCGGTGCGGGCGTAGCCGAACGCGCGTTTGGGGATCATGAACCCGGGGACCATCACCGCGGCGATCGAGGCGACGTTGACGACGGCGAACCCCTCGTCGGCGACGGCCAGCGCGGCCTCGACGACGTTGATCGTGCCGACGGCGTTGATCTCGATGATCTTCTCCGCCGAACCCATCCGCGGGCTCACCCCGGCGGCGTGGACGACGGCGCGCAGCCCGCCTGCCTGCGCCGCGCCTGCGAACACCGCGTCGACCTGGGCGCGGTCGGTGATGTCGGCGACGACGAACTCCGCGGTGCCGCCGTCGGACTCGATCTCGGCGACCGCGGCTGCGAGCGCCTCACCGTCGACATCGCTGAGGACGATGTGGTGGTCGGCGGCCATGATCTTGGCCGTCGCGAGGCCCATGCCGCGGGCACCGCCGGTGATGATTGCGGTCTTGTTTGCCATACCTTGAGCGTATCGGCACCACAACGGCTACAGCATCCGACAACCGCTACCGTCGCAACGGTAGCTGTTGTCGGGACCGGTAGCGGTTGTCGACGGGACGAGGGCGCGGGGAGCCAAATGGTCCCTTCGTGCGTCTAAGAAGACATGGATCTCCCCGCCACCAACGCCATCGTCTACCGTGCGGACGCCCTGACCGAGGGCCTGAGCGACCGAGACCTCGCCCGACTCGAACGACTTGCGCCCGGTTGCTATACCCGCGTCAACACCCGAGCACTCCGCCCAGAGCAACGGCATCGGCTGATGTCGATAGGCGTAGCGACCAAGTCCGGGACCGATTGTGTGCTGAGCCACCAGTCGGCGGCCGCGGTTCTGGGACTTGCGATGCTCGGCCCGGATCTACGGCGCGTGCACTTCACCAGTGCTCGGGTCAACGGCAACGTCAGAGGAGTGCGGCACCTACACGCGGGTCAGCTGTCTGATGACGAGATCACCGTCGTCGAGGGGGTGGCGGTCACCGGGATCGAGCGGACCGCAGTCGATCTGGCCTGCGCGAGTCGCTTCCCGGCCGCTTTGACGATCATGGACTCGGCACTTCGTACCGGTGCCAGCCGGGAATGGATGGAACAGATGTGCGCGGGGCGCCAGTGTCGGGGAATCCGGGTCGCGCGGAGGGCACTTGAACTGGCTGATGGCGAGTCCGCGAACCCGGGTGAGTCGTGGAGTCGCGCCCAGATGATCGGAGCGAAGCTGCCGATTCCGGTGCTTCAGCGGGAGTTATGGGTGGAGGGGAAGCAGTACTTCCTGGATTTCGATTTCGACTGTCTGGTCAACGGCGAATTCGACGGTGAGGGCAAGTACTTGGAGCACCGACGTCCAGGTGAGGACGTTGCGGCGGCGATCATCAGGGAGAAGAACCGCGAGAACGCAATCCGGTCGACGGGGCGCGACGTGGTCCGCTGGGATTGGGATGACCTGCGCGGTGGGCACATGATCCCCCGACTGACGAAGGCGCTGACGCGGGCAAGGCTGTTGTAGCGCCACAACAGCTACGAGTCCCGACAACAGCTACGGGCGCAACGGTAGCTGTTGTCGGTTTCGGTAGCCGTTGTGCCAGGTCGCCGAACCGCTACTTCAGCGCCCGGTTGATCGTCGACGCCAACGTCGCGTAGTGCTTTCCGTCGTTGCCGCTGACCGGCTTGCCGCTGCTGATGATCCCGACGGCCATATCGCGCGATGGGTCCGACCAGATCGCGATCTGGGTGAGGCCGGTGTTGCCGAAGGCGTGCTCGGCGTCGGTGCCGAAGGGGCCGAATCGTTTGGAGCCCAACATGAACCCGGTGCCCCAGCGGATCGGGGCGCCGCCGGTGGCGATGTCGGGGCGCAGCCGCCGGCGCTGCTCGACAGCTTTGGAAATCGTCCCCGGCGCGAGGACGCGGTGACCGTCGAGTGAGCCGCCGAGCCGGAGGAACTCCGCGAACTTGGACAGCTCGAAAGCGGTGGACACCAGATTCGACGACGGGATGACGTCGGTCAGGTACTCGGGGCGGTTGGAGATAGGGATGATTTCCTCCATCGACCCGCCGACGGCCTTGCGGAAGCCCGCGTCGAGCAGACCGGGGCTTGCCGAGCCGGTGGCATGGCTCGGTGCGACGAGGGGAACGTCGGATTCGGCGACGCCGAAGTTGTTCCACCGATAGCGGAACGGGGCGAGGAACTCGTCGGCGGCGATGTCGCGGATGCTGCGCCCGGTGGCCGCCGCGACGAGTTCGCGCACGATCGGACCCCAGGTCAGCCCGTGGTACATGTGCAGCGTGCCGGGCGGATAGACCGGGCGCAATTCTGCGAGCACCGACCGCGCGTACTCGCTGTCGCGCATGCGCCGCGGGTCTGGCGTCGGGCCGGTGAACAGCGGGACACCGGCGCGGTGGGTGAGCACATGGTCGATGGTGGTGCGGCTCTTGCCGTGCGCGCCGTAGGAGGGCAGATAGTCGGTGACGCGGTCGTCCAAGCTCCACACGCCCCGGTCGACGAGGTGCAGCACGATGGCCGCGGCCAGCCCCTTGCCCGCCGAATAGCAGCAATACGGGGTGTCGACCGTAACCGGGATCAACTCGGCATCGGGGGGATCGGTGGGCCCGGCTCCCCACGCGTGCCCGACAGCGCGGTTCAGCACGACGCGACCGTGGCGCCGGATGCAGACCTGCAGCGCGGGCTGCTGACCTGCGCGGTACCAGTCGAGCGCCGACGACCAGATCGCCTCGACGGCGATGCGGTCGCGGGCGGAGATCTCTTCGTCGCCGACGTCGGTGATGGCCGAAAGGTCGTCCATGTCGCCAACAGTAGTTGGTCGACGACCGGGATTCCGCGATGCAGCCCGGCCACTCCTGGCAGGATGGAATGAAATCTGAAACCTGTTCCAAACTGTGGAGGCGCAATGTTCGAGTGGTCCGACGAAGATCTCATGGTGCGCGACGCCTTGCGCGCGTTCATCGACAAAGAGATCCGACCGCACATCGACGAACTCGAGACCGGCCAACTCCCGCCCTACGACATCACCCGCAAGCTGCTCGCCACCTTCGGCGTGGACGCGATGAACCGGGATCAGCTCGAGAAGGAACTCGCGGCACAGGAGGCGGGCGAGGCGAAGCCCAAGAGTGGCGGCGGAGCACTGTCGTCGTCGATGGCGCTCATCCTCAACATGGAGCTCGCGGGCGTCTGTCTGGGCCTGGTCGGCTCGATGGGCGTCAGCATGGGGCTGACCGCATCGACGATCCGCTCTCGCGGCACGCTCGCCCAGAAGAAGCGGTGGCTGCCCGGCCTGGTCACGATGGAGACCGTCGGCGCCTGGGCGATCACCGAGCCCGACAGCGGGTCGGACGCCCTCGGCGGCATGAAGACGTCGGTCCGCCGCGACGGCGACGGCGGCTACATCCTCAAGGGCCAGAAGACCTTCATCACCAACGGGCCCTACGCCGACACCATCGTCGTGTTCGCCAAGCTGGACGAGGGCGACGGCACCCCGATGCGCGACCGCAAGGTCCTGACGTTCGTCCTGGACAAGGGCATGGAGGGCCTGACCCAGGGCAAGCCGTTCAAGAAGATGGGCATGATGAGCTCGCCGACCGGTGAGTTGTTCTTCGACGATGTGCGCCTATCGGCCGATCGGCTGCTGGGTGAGACCGAGGACACCGGCGCGGACAAGCGCGGCGGCTCCAGCGCGAAGGACGGCTTCACCGCCGAGCGCATCGGCATCGCCGCGCTGAGCCTGGGCATCATCAACGAGTGCCTACGCCTGTCGGTGGACTACGCGAAGAACCGCAAGCTGTGGGGCCAGGAGATCGCGCAGTTCCAGCTCATCCAGCTCAAGCTCGCCGAGATGGAGGTGGCCCGCCTCAACGTGCAGAACATGCTGTTCGTCGCGATGGAGGCGATGAAAGCCGGTAGGCCCCCGACGCTGGCACAGGCGTCGGCGATGAAGCTGTACTCCTCCCGCGCGGCCACCGACGTCGCGATGGAGGCGGTGCAGTTGTTCGGCGGCAACGGCTACATGGCCGAGTACCGCGTCGAACAGCTGGCGCGCGACGCGAAGTCGCTCATGATCTACGCCGGGTCCAACGAGATCCAGGTGACCCACGTCGCGAAGGGCCTGCTGCGCGACTGACCCGCCCGCAGACTGCGTGATGGCAGTGGCGGGCGGGTCAGTGGGTCAGCGCAGCCCTACGACGCGGAGCCGGTGAGCTCGGCGGCCAGGGTGTGGAAGGCCGGATCCGGGTTGCCGAAGCGGTGCAGCGTGATCGAAACTGCCTGCTCGGCCAGCCAGTAGCGCAGTTCCACGCGGCCCGAACCGGTCACCTCGTCGTCGAGCAGTGCGACGTCGGGCCGCGCGGCGACGGCGACGCGCACCTCGTCGTCGACGCTGCCGACCAAGCGGACCCGGTGCTGGCGAAGTGAGCCGATCGACGTCGCGAACGCCGCGTCGTCACCGCGATCGGTGACCGCGACGCCGAGGTGGCGCGTGGCAAGGTCGAGGACCTGCGCGACGGCTGAGGACGACGCGGGGGACACCGACACCTGGGGCGCAGTGCCGGCACGATGGGCGGCGACGAGGACGCGGGCGAGGTCGGCCGGCGCGGCATCGGCGCCAACCCGGACCAGCACGCTGGTCGGGCGGTACCGGAAGACGTTCGCCTCGCATTCCAGACCAGTCTCGTCACGGCCCGCGCCGAACTCGGCGCGCCACGCGGCGTCGTCGTCAGCGGCGGCCCGGCGCACCCAGGCGACGCTGTCTTCGTCGAGGACCGTGGCCGCGTCTGCGGTGAACGCCGCTGCAGCGGGGAGCTCACTGCCGGCAGTAGCGTCCACGACGTGCGGCGCATCCGACCAGCTGCCCAACAGCATCACGTAGTTGGGGCCGCCGGCCTTGGAGCCGAGGCCGACCGAGGAGCGCTTCCACCCGCCGAACGGCTGGCGGCGCACGATGGCACCGGTGATCCCGCGGTTGACGTAGAGGTTGCCCGCCTGCACGTGGTCCAGCCAGGTGTTGACCTCGGTGATGTCGCGCGAGTGCACTCCGGCGGTGAGGCCGAAGTCGGTGGCGTTCTGCAGGGCCAGCGCCTCGTCGATGTCGGTGGCGCGCATCAGACCGAGCACCGGCCCGAAGACCTCGGTGCGGTGGAAGAACGATCCGGGGGCCACGCCGTCCTTGATTCCTGGCGACCACAGGCGGCCGGTGTCGTCGAGCTGGCGCGGCTGCAGGAGCCAACTCTCGCCGGGCTCCAGGGTCGTGAGGGCGCGCAGGAGCTTCTCGCTCGGTGGCTCGGTCAGCGGCCCGACCGTGGCCTTCATGTTCGACGGCCAGTCGACGACCAGCGACGACGCGGCGTCGATCAACTGGCGGCGGAAGCGCGCCGAGTTGTAGACGGCACCCACCAGGATGCCCAGAGAGGCTGCGGAGCACTTCTGACCGGCATGCCCGAACGCGCTGTGCACGAGGTCGGCGATCGCCAGGTCGCGGTCGGCGGCGGGAGTGATGACCAGAGCGTTCTTGCCCGAGGTCTCCGCGTTGATGGCCAGTTCCGGACGCCACGACGCGAACAGCGCAGCGGTCTCTGAGGCGCCCGTCAGGATGACCCGGTCGACCTGCGGATGGCTGAGCAGCCGCTTGCCCGCGGGTCCCTCGTCGGGGAACATGCCGACGCACACCTCGCGGGGGACACCGGCCTCCCACAGGGCCTCGAGTACCGCCATTGCGCAGCGCGGCGTGGGGGCGGCCGGCTTGTGGATGACCGCGGCGCCGACCGCCAGGGCGGCGAATGTCCCGCCCGCGGGGATCGCGATGGGGAAGTTCCACGGCGGTGCGACGACGATCAGACGATCGGGCGAGAACCGGGCGCCGTCGACCTCGTCGAGCTCCATTGCGCGGCGCGCGTAGTAGCGGGCGAAATCGATGGCCTCGGAGATCTCCGGGTCGGACTGCTCGGGTGACTTCCCGGCCTCCGCGGCGGCAATCGCCATCAGCCGACCGCGACGGCTGGCCAACAGGTCGGCGGCGCGCTCGAGGATCGCCGCCCGCTCGGCCGCCGGGCGTGCCGCCCAATCAACGGCCGCGGCGCGCGCGGTCGCGATGACGTCGTCGACCTCGTCGTCGGCGATGACCGCCGGAACCGCCACGGTGTCCAACCACCCTGCAGTGGTGGCCATAGTGATGGCCTCGCGCGCCCAGGCCTGGTTGGCCGGCAGCGCGGCGTTGGTGTCGGGCTCGTTGTCGAACGGCGGCAGGACGGCGGGCAGCTCCGGCAGCGGAGCCTGCTCCTGTGCGGCACGATCCTGATGGTCGTTGGCGCCGGGGACCGGCGGGTTGGTGGCGAGGAGCTTGCCCAGTTCCTCGACGGCGCTGTGGAATCGCCCGGCCTCGCGGACGAACGCATCGCTACCCGGCGCGAGATCGAAGATGCCTGACATGAAGTTCTCCGACGCTGCGTTCTCCTCCAGGCGTCGTACGAGGTAGGAGATGGCGACGTCGAACTCGGTCGGCGCGACCGTCGGTACGTACAGCAGGAGGCGGCCGACGTCGCTGGACAGCGCCTGGGCCTGCTCGGTCGCCATGCCGTGCAGCATCTCGAATTCGATGTGATCGGTGACGCCGCGATGCTCGGAGAGCAGGTGGGCGAAGGCGATGTCGAAGAGGTTGTGTCCCGCAACGCCCAGGCGCAGCGCCGGGGCGCGGTCGGGGCCGTCGCCGACGAGTGCGGTCATCACCTCGGGGCGCATGGTCTCGAATAGCACGCGCTTGTAGTTGACGTCGGTGGCGAGCTTGGAGTCACACGTCACCAGCGGCCAGTCGGCCATCTCGGCGTGGACCTTCTCCATCGCGAGGTTGGCGCCCTTGACCAGGCGGACCTTGATCCCGGCGCCGCCGCGGCTGACGCGGTCGGCGGCGAACTCGGCGAGGCGATTCATTGCCCCGAGCGCGTCGGGCAGGTAGGCCTGCAGCACGATCCCGCCCTCGTAGTTGTGCAGTTCCGGGTGGCTGAGCAGCCGGGTGAACACCTCGACGGTGAGGTTGAGGTCGCGGTACTCCTCCATGTCGAGGTTGATGAACTTGGTGCCGGCGGGTGCGGCGGCCGCCTCCAGGTACATCGGCTCGAGGCGCTCCAGGACGTAATCGACCGTCTCGTCGTAGGCCCACATCGAGATCTGCGAGGCGACCGATGAGACCTTGATCGACACGTAGTCGACGTCGTCGCGGCGCAGCAGGGCGCGTGCCTGCTCCAGGTGACGATCGGCCTCGCCGTCGCCGAGGACGGCTTCGCCGAGCGGGTTGATGTTCAGTCGATGGCCGCCGCGGCGCAGCTTGGCGACGGTGCGCGTGAACTGGCGGTCGCGCGCGTCGACGATCATGTGGCCGACCATCGAACGCATCCGGGCGCGGGCGACGGGGATGACGACGCGGGGCGCGATGCGGCCCATCGCACCGCCGAGGCGCAGTTGGGCGCGGTCGAGCGCGTTGAGCGAGGTGGGCAGGTCGGCGGTGAGTTCGGCCAGCGCCGTCGCCGCTGCGCGGTCGTCTTCGATCCCGATCACACAGTCGACGAATCCGACGGTGAAGTCCAGGCCCTTCGGATCGGCGAGGATGGCGGCCAGCCGCTGCGCCGAGGGATGCGGCTTCTGCGCAAGCGTCGCCGTGGTCTGCAGCCAGCGGCTCACGAGCGCCTCTGCACTGCTGTCCAGGTCGGCCAGCTCGGCGGCGATCGAGGGGGAGTAGGACTCGGAGTTCGGGGTCAGCGGTGCCATGCTGCTAGTACACCGCTGGACAAGAGGTTTCGACATCGTCCATTTGTCTGAATTCAGACGTCATAGTTCGTCTGATTGTCCAATCAAGTGGCAGACTGGTGAGATGGCGGAAACGACTTGCGTGGCCTTTGGTGAGATCGTCGACGCACTCGACTCGGCGGTGATCGCCAGCGCCGTGCCCGAGCACTCCTCGATCGGCTCGGTCGCCATGGTCGGTCCGGAGGATGTCCAGGGCAGCACGGGATCGACCGACGGCGTCCCGTCGGCTGATCTGCTGCTGCTCGTCGGGGTCGACGATGAGCGCGTCGCTCACCACTGGGCGGACCCGACCGTGCCGCGGCCGGTGGGCCTCGTGACGAAGGACGACGCGGTGGCCCGAGTGGCGCAGTCGCTACAGATCGGCGTGGTGACCATTGCGCCGGCCGCGCGCTGGGACCGCGTGCTGGCACTGCTGGCCGATCGCTTGGATCGCGCGGCCGCCGATCACGGACTCGCAGTGGTCGACCCGACGTCGGCTGATCTGGACTTGTTCGGTCTGGTGGGGCTGGTGGCCGAGGGTACCGGCGGACTCGTCTCGATCGAGGATCCGACCAGCGCGCGGGTGCTGGCCTACTCGCCGTCGCACGGCGAAGCCGATGAACTCCGGACGCAGACGATCCTGGGTCGCAGTGGACCGTCGGAGTATTTGGCGTTGCTGCGCGAGTGGGGGGTGTTCGACGCGGTACGCCACGGCGGTGAGGTCATCGACGTGCCCGACCATCCCGAGTTGAACATGCGGCGCCGGTTGGTCGTCGGCGTGACTGCCGCATCGGGACGACCGCTCGGATCGATCTGGGTGCAGGAGGGGGCGCAGCCGCTGGCCGTCGGGTCGGCGCAGGTGCTGCTCGGCGCGAGTGCGGTCGCCGCACGCATCCTCACCCGCGAAATGCAGGCGCCGTCGACTGAGGCCCAGTTGGTGCAGCGGCTGTTCGGCGAGCACGGCGGCATCGATGCGGCGTCGGTGGGTGCCTATCTGCGACTGCCCGTCGATGGTCGTTACGCCGTCGTCGGTCTCGGCGTCGGAAGCGAAGCGAGCGGACCGAATGGTTTCGGCGCCGGAAGCGAAGCGAGCGGGCCAAGTCGTTTCGGCGCCGGGAACGATGACGCGATGGCACAGATCGGCGGCGCACTACGGCTGGAGGCGAGTGCTTTTGCCGCCTCGTCGCTCACTGCGGTGGTCGGTGACCGCGCCTACCTGCTGCTGCCGGACACCTCGGTGAACCGTTTGACGCGGTGGACGACGGCGCTGGTGAAACGCTTTGACGGGGCGTCGGCCCTGCGGGGCGCAGTGCTGCGGGGCGCGATCGTCTCCGATGTCGACGGTCTGGCCGGGGTGGCGGCGGCCCGCGCCGAGTGCGACCGTGTGCTGCTCGCCGCCGGTGGTCAGCGCGTCACGACGCTGGCCCAGGCGCGCACGGCGGTCCTGCTGGGCGAGATCATCGGCGCGCTCCAAGGGCGCCCCGACCTCGTCGATCCACGCTTGGAGCGGTTGCGCGCCTACGACGAGGAGCACGCCGGCTCGCTGGTCGCGAGCCTGCGTGCCTACCTCGCCGCACTGGGCAACGTCCGCGACGCGGCACGCGCCCTTGACATCCACACCAATACGTTGCGCTACCGGCTGGAGCGGGCCCAGCAAATCACCGGGTTGCGCCTCGACGACCCGCAGGACCGCCTGTTGACGGCCCTGCAGCTCGCGATCACTCAGGCCGGGGCCAACGCCGGCGCTTTGTCGTAGCGCAGGAAGCCGTCGTCGACGGCGCCCTTGCGCAGGTTCTTGATGTCGTTGGAGACCGACATCGTGGTCTTCCACGGGTCCTGCGTGCCCTGCTTGGGGAGGGTGTCGATCGAGCGCTTGACGTAGCCGGCCTCGAAGTCGAGGAGCGGGCGGGTCTCCATGTTCTTCGGTGCGACCGGTCGGACCGAGGAGTACCCCGCCTTGTCCATGTGGCTTAGCACCCGGCAGAACCACTCGCACAACAGGCCGATCTTCAGTGTCCACGAGGAGTTCGTGTATCCGATGGCCATGATGAAGTTCGGCAGCCCCGAGAGCATGGCGCCGCGGTAGGCGACCGTCGACGGGAAGTCGAGCGGTTCGCCGTTCACCGAGACCGCCATCCCGCCGAAGAGCTGCAGGTTCAGTCCGGTCGCGGTGATGATGATGTCGGCGTCGAGGTGGGTCCCGTCGTCGAGCTGGATACCGGTGGCGTCGAAGGTCTTGATGTTCGCGGTGACCACGGAGGCGTCGCCGTTGCGGATCTCCTTGTACATGTCGCCGTTGGGCACGGCGCACAGCCGCTGGTCCCACGGGTCGTACGGCGGGTTGAAGTGCTTGTCGACGTCGAAGCCCTCCGGCAGCTGCTTCTCGTTGACCTTGCGGATCAGCTTGCGCGCGGCGCCCGGGAAGCGCTGGCAGAACTGGTAGATCGCCTTCTGCTGCAGGATGCTGCGCTGCCGGTTGACCTTGAAGCCGCGCTCCTCGCCGAGTAGCTTGCGTGTCTTCTTGGCGATCGGATCCTCGCGCGGCACGGGCATGATGTAGGACGGGGTCCGCTGCAGCATGGTGATGTGCGCAGTGTCGGGGGCCATGGCCGGCATCAGGGTGACCGCCGTCGCGCCGCTGCCGATGATGACGACCTGCTTGCCCTTGTAATCGAGGTCTTCGGGCCAGTGCTGCGGGTGCACGATCTGGCCTTGGAAGTCGTCCTGGCCGGGGAACTGCGGGGTGTAGCCCTCGTCGTAGTTGTAGTAGCCGGTGCCGGAGAAGATCCAGTGAGCGGTGATGGTGTCGGGCTTCTTGCGATCCGTCTTGTCGGTGCGCGCGACGGTCAGGTGCCACAGCTGGTCGGCGTCGGACCAGTCGACGGCGGTGACGCGGCGGTGGAAGACGATGGTGTCCTCCAGGTTGTCGTCGGCGACGGCCTCGCGCAGGTAGTCGAGAATCCGGGGCGCGTCGGCGATCGACTGGTCGTCGGTCCACGGCTTGAACTCGTAGCCGAAGGTGAACAGGTCGCTGTCAGAGCGGATGCCGGGGTAGCGGAACAGGTCCCAGGTGCCGCCGATCGCGTCGCGCGATTCCAGGATGGCGAAGCTCTTCTCAGGATGATTTGTGCGCAGGTAGTGGGCTGCACCGATTCCGGAGATGCCGGCGCCGATGATGACGACGTCGTAGTCGGCGGTCGTGGCGATCGGCTGGGAGGCGGGCTGGGCGGTGGTCATATTTCGCTCCTGACGGCGGTGGTTCTCGTATTCAATACTCCTGGGAGCGGGCATCGGAGGGCAAGGGTGATATGCACCCGAAGGTGCAAGGTCCCGGTGCACAATGAACACCATGGAAGAGCAGTGGGTGACGCCGTCGGCCCCCGCGTCCGCACTGATCGTCGCGGCCGTGGAGAGGGTGATCGACGCACCGCAGGAGTGGATCGACGAGTTCAACGCCGCTGCGTTGCGCGGGGTGCGGCTTGACGAGATCGCTGGGGAGCAGATCCTCGTCGACGCGGTTCGGCAGACAAACGAGGGCAACCTGGCCCAGTGGGCGCAGCACAACCTCGTGGACCCGGGTGCGCGGGTGCCCGTCCGCGACGTGGAGATCGGCGCCGACATGGTGCGCGAGCTGGTCCGCCGCGGGATCGACTCGGGGATCCTCGACGCCTTCCGAACGGCGCAGTCGGTGGCGTGGAGGTTGTGGATGGAGATCTGCTTCGCGCTTACCGACGACGTGGAGCTCCTGCACGAGGTCTTGTCGGTCTCGTCCAGATCGATTGGGGTGTTCATCGACGACACCGTCGCGGCGCTGGCCGATCAGATCGCGGTGGCCAAGGCCCAACTCGCGGGGGACACCCATGCCGAGCGCCGCGCCGCGGTGGCCCTGATCCTCGAGGGCGCACCGATCGACGATGTGCGTGCCGAGGCCCAGTTGCACTATCGCGTCGCGGGACCGCAGACCGCCGTCGTGCTGCGTGGTACCGGCATGTCGATGAGTCGGCTGGAGGCCACGTGTGACGCCATCATGTCGGCCAACAGGTTGAGTCGGCGCCTGACGGTGTTGGCCGGCGTCGACCGGATGTGGGTGTGGTTTCCGACGGCGCAACTCACCGTCGAGGAGGCGTGCGTCTCCGACGGGGTGAGCGTCGCCGTCGGGCTGCCGGGGAGCGGTCGAGACGGTTTCCGGCGCAGTCATTTCCAGGCGCTGGGCGCCGACCAGACGCTGCTGGCGTTGGGGTCGGCGCGCTCGGTCGTCCGGTACGACGAACTCGCGCTGATCGGCGCGATGAACGACGACCGGAGCGTCGTCGACGACTTCGTGCAGCAAACGCTGGGGGAGTTGGCGCTCGCCGATCCCGAATTGCGCGAATGCATGCGGGTCTGGTTCGCGCAGCAGTGCAACTCGACGACGGCGGCGGCGAAGCTGTTCACCCACCGCAACACGGTGGTCCGGCGCTTGGCGAGGGCGCAGGAACTGCTGCCCGTCGAATTGTCGCGCAACGCGATCGCCGTCGCCGCCGCGCTGGAGTACCAGCACTGGCAGGGGTAGCCGGCCGCCGACCGTGTACCGATTCCCACCGAACGTGCGGTGCCGAACGGCTACTCCGTGCGGTGCCGAGGATCGAAGTTGTGCACCTGATCGGTGACCGCGGGTGGGGCGAAGTCGGTGTCGGAGAAGGTGTACCTGTACCACGGCGCGTCATCACAGCGGCCCAGCTGGTGGCGCAGGTTGCTGAACGCGCGGTAGAGGGTCTTGTACGGCTGGCCGTTGAAGTGCTCGAGGATCTCCTTCCAGGCCCGCGGTTGTGCCCGGATGAAATCGCCCATGGCTGCGGTCAATTCGTCCTCGCTGAGCTCGGTGACGCCGGGCGGCGGCGCGGGGAGTGCGAAGACCGAACTGCGGTCGAAGTGCGAGCGCACGTAGTTCGGGCTGATCGGAATGGTGCAGTCGAGCCCGATCTTCGAGGACGTCCCGGGGGCGTCGAGTTCGCTGATCATCGGGTCCACGGTCATCGTGTTGCAGTTGGGGATCTGCACGGTGTCGACGTGGGGCATATAGCGGAAGGCCATCGCGAACTGGACGGCGTTGTCGTCCCAGACGTCGACGTCGGTGTCGACCACGACCGCGATCTTCGGCAACCCCTGCTTCGAGCACGTCAGCATCACGCCGAGTGCTTGCTTCGCGTCTCCGGCGCCGAGCGGATTGATCGCCGCATACGCAATGTTCGACAGCCCGCCCAGGGGCGCCCGGACCGCGCGGACGTCGATGCCCGCGTTTTTCAGCCCGGCGAACAGGTCTGCCTCGATCATCGGCAGCTGCAGCATGTTGTCGGTGTACCAGGGGTGTGCGCCGCCGATCGTCGCGTGCTGGAAGATCGCGTTGCGGCGGAACGTCATCGCCTTCACAACAGCGCGGAAGTTGTGCTTGATGCCGCCGCCGTACATGCCGGTGAACTCGCCGTACGGGCCCTCGTCATGGGTGAGGCCTTCGGTGGCCATCAACTCGCACTCGATCACGATCTCGGCGTTGGCCGGAACCAGCAGGTCGATGGTCTCGCAGCGCACGAGCTTGGCCGGATGACCATAGAAGCTGCCGAGGACCTCGAAGTCGTCCACCGTCGACGGCACGCCGCTGACGGCGGCGACCTTGTCGACGAGCGGTCCGCCCAGAACGATCGCCAGGTCGAGGTTCTCGCCCTTGGCCATGGCGGCCTTGGCGTTGATGCGCGCCCGGTGTGACGAGCACGTCATGTCGAACATCTTCTCGTTCTTGGTCCGGAACATGCTGCGATAGATGCCCCAGTCGTGGACCCCGGTGTCCGGGTGCTTCGTCACGACCAGGTTGTCGTTGGTGTAGGCATGGCCGTCGCGGTCGTGGTGCAGGAACAGCGGCAGGCGGGTGAGGTCCACATCATCACCGGTGAGGATGACTTCTTTGCAGGGTGAGGTGTCGACGATCTCCGGCTTGATCCGTCCCTTCGCCAATTCGGCCATGCGGTTGCCGGTCTCGCGCTTGTCGCAGCCCAGCGCCCACGCCGTCTGGTCCTGATTGGAGTAGGCATTCGCGAGGAATTGGAATTCGCAGTCGGTGACCTTCTCGACCAGCACCGCCATCGTCGGATACTCCTCCATGACCGACGGCAGTTCGTCGACGCGCTTCTCGTCCTTGATGCGGACCAGCAGGCCCGCGGCCTCCATCGCGTTGACGAACTCGGGCAGGCTTTGCTGAGGCATGGCTTCTCCTTCAGGGGAATGCCGGCGCGGGCGCCCCGGTCTCGACGGCCTGTTTGAGGTGGTGGAGCAGCACGCCCCAGATCGTGTTGCACTTGCGGAAATTGCCGTCGGTGTCAGCCCAGCCCGTGTGACCGAGCAGCAGGTGGGTCTTGCCGTCGGACGCCGTTGCGATGGTGAACACCGCCTCGGTGCCGGCCGAGTCGCCGGGGCCTGCGGTGCAGGTCCACGCGATGCGGCTCGGTCCGGCTTCGTCTATCCGCCAGGCGAATTCCGGGCGGCCGTCGAAGATGAAGCGCCAGGTGGACCCGACGGCACCATCACCCTCGACGTGTGGGGTCTGCCACCCGGCGATGCCGGCGTTCGTGGTGAGCGCAGCGCGGACCGCTTCGGTGCTCGCGTTGATCTTGATCTCGTGGTCGATGCTCGGCATGGCTGGTTCCTATCCGTTGGAGTTGATTTCGGGCAGGTCGAAGTCGCGCCAACCGGGCACGTCGGCGACTTCGAGGAATTCGCCGCCGTGCTCGGCGACCGATGCGCCGCAGGCTTCCCCCGCCACCTTGACGATCAGGCCGAACGGGTACGTGGCGTCGATGCCGAGCGCGGAACCGCGGCGCTGGTCGAGTGGTATGTCGTCGGAGACCGACGGGTCGAGCGGTCCGGCGGGCAACTGGTCGACGACGATGACGTCGCGCGCGGGCTGGGTCCGGAATGCGATCGCCCATTCGACCTGATCGGGATCGTTGACGTCGATGTCCGGGTCGACGACGACGACGTGCTTGGGGCGCAAGTTGGTCCCCATCGCTGCGAGAATGGCTTGGCGCGCCTCACCCCCGTAGCGCTCCTTCATGGCGATGACCATGTAGAACGAGACACCGCCCGACGCCGGGATCGCGACCTTGCGGATCGTCGGGAACTGCTCGCGCATGAGTTTGAAGAACGAGGCCTCGAACGGCAGCTGTTTGAGGACATGGTTCTCTTGCGGCGGTACACCGGTGAGCAGGCATTGGAAGATCGGGTCGTTGCGGTGGGTGATCGCGGTGACCCGCGCGATCGGCTTCATCGATCCGGGTGTGTAGTAGCCGGTGTATTCCCCGAGGGGGCCTTCGAACACGGTGGTCTGGAAATCCACTTCGAATTCGATGACGAACTCGGCGTGCGCGGGGACCGCGATGTCGTTCGTCTTGCCTTTGACGAGCTCGACGGGCGCGCCGCGCAGCCCGCCGGCGACGGTGAAGTCGTCGGTGTCGTCGCTGACCTGGATGGGGCACGTGTAGGCGATCATCGGATCGACACCGATGACCAGGGACGCCCGGAATGTGGTCTGCCCGAGCTGCTGCGCTTTGGCAAGGTTCTTGCCGAACCGGTGGTTGGGTTGGGCGAGGAACGACAGCGTGTTCTTGTCGATGAGTTCGAACCGGTAGTGGCCCATGTCGGGCACACCGGTCTCAGGATCGTGGCTGACGACGATCCCCGGCGTGATGTAGGGGCCGCCGTCGTCGGGGCTGTACTTGGGTATGGGGAGCTGGTGCAGGTCGATATCGTCGCCCGTCAGCACGTTCTCGTGGACGGGACCCGTATCGAGGGTGACCGGCGGGACGGGGCTGGCGAGGCCGGTGAGGATCTTGTCGAATACTTCGTCCTCGGTCGATTCGAAGGCGATAAGCGCCTTGGCGCGGGAGTTGTAGACGCCGCCCACCAGTGGGAACGGGGTGCCGTTGTCGCGGAACATCAGCGCGGGTCCGCCAGTCGCACCGCTCTTGCGGAGCGCTTTGGCGACATCGAGGTCAAGGGCGATGTGCCGGTTCACGTCGACAAGCTCACCTTGTGCGCGCAGCGCGGCCAGGAATTCGCGAAAGTCTTGGTATGCCATGTAATCGCTTTCCGGGCGGTGGGGAGGACGAGCACGACGACAGTGATCGTACGCAGCAGTCGGCCCCAGCGGGGTGATCCGCGGTCAGTGCGTGGATACCGATGGAATGTCGAGGGCGGGCATGGCATCCTCGGCGTGGTGAGTGCGAAGGGCTTACCGGGGTTCGCCGTCGCCGTATACCGGCGCGACGGTGTGTCCGCGGCCTGCTTGCATCTGCAGGAGCGCTTCGACGCCGACGTGAACCTCGTGCTGTGCGCCGCCTTTACCGGTGCGGTTCGCCGTCACGATCCGACCGAGTCGGAAGTCGTCGCCATGCGGGAGGCGGTCGCGCCGTGGCACACCGAGATCGTCGTACCGCTGCGGGCGGTGCGGCGGCGCCTGCGGACCGGCCCGCCACCGGCACCCGACGACGCGACGACGGAGCTACGCGCCAGGATTCAGCGCGATGAGATTGAGGCCGAACTCATCGAACTCGGCGTCCTGGACGGCCTCGTCGCGACGTTCTCGGAGGGAGAAGCGGCCGGCGACGACGAGTCCATCTGCCGCGCGATCGGGCGCGTGCTCCCCCCTCTGGCCGCAGCCGACGGCGATGCGGTCGCGGTCATCGCGGCCGCGGCGAGAGCGGAACGAGGCCACGCATGAGACGAATGATCGTCGCGATCACCGGAGCATCCGGCGCGATCTACGGCATCAAGGCGCTACAGATGTTGGCAGATATCGACGACGTTGAGACGCATCTCATTCTCACCGACTCGGGGAAGCGGACGCTGGCCGCCGAAACCGACTACTCGGCGGCCCAAGTCCGTGCCCTCGCCGATTATGCGCACAACCCCAAGGACATCGGGGCGTCGCTGTCGTCGGGATCCCATGTCACCGCGGGCATGCTCGTCGCACCCTGCTCGATAAAGACGCTCAGCGGTATTGCCAACTCCTACAACGAGGGCCTGGTCGTCCGGGCCGCCGACGTCTGCCTCAAGGAGCGGCGCCGGGTCGTCCTGCTGCTCCGCGAAACCCCCTTGCATGCGGGACATATCGACCTGATGGCACGCGCCGACCGCAGTGGCGCGATCGTCATGCCGCCGGTCCCGGCGTTCTACCACCGTCCGACGAGCATCGACGACGTGGTGACCCAGACGGTTGCCCGTGCCCTGGATCTGTTCGACTTGTCGCACGAGTTGACCTACCGCTGGAACGGCACGACGACGGCGCGGGACGAGTAGCCGAGCGAGCCCAGCTCCGGGCTCGGTCGGCGGGGATTTGGGCTCGGTCGGCGGGTTTTTGGGCTCAGTGGGCGGTGGGGGACCGGTAGGGCGCCGACTCGGCGACGTTGTCGTCGACGACGATGGGCCGGCCCAGCTGGGGGAAGGCGCGCTGCGGGCAGGCGGGCCGGTCGCACACCTTGCATCCCGACCCGATCGGCACCATGCGTCGCGGATCGTGCAGGTCGACGCCGGTGGAGTACACCAGCCGATCGGCGTGGGACAGATCGCAGCCGAGGCCGATGGCGAAAGCGCTGCGCGTCCCCAGGTAGCCCTGCATCGGTTCGTCGGTGGTGCGGGCCAGCCAGAAGTAGGACCGTCCGTCGGGCATCGACGACACCTGCGTCACGATGCGGCCCGGAGTCGTAAACGCGTCGTGCACCACCCATAGCGGGCAGCTGCCGCCGACCCTGGAGAAGTGGAAGGCCGTGGCGGACTGACGCTTGGAGATGTTCCCCGCGCGGTCGGTGCGCACGAAGATGAACGGCACGCCGCGCTGTCCAGGGCGCTGCAGAGTCGATAGGCGGTGGCACACCGTTTCGAAGCCGACCTCGAACCGTAAGCCGAGCAGCTCGACGTCGTACTTCAGCGCTTCCGACGCGGCGTGGAACTTGGTGTAGGGCAGGACGAGGGCGCCGGCGAAGTAGTTCGCCAGGCCCACCCGGGCCACGGGCAGCGCATCCGGACTCAGTCCGTCCGCGCCGAGGGCGATCGCATCGATTGCCTCGCCCTGGGTGAGAAAAGCCAGTTGTGTGGCCAATTGGAACGCGCGCTGACCGGGGCGGAGGTGCCGCGCGAGTGTGATGACCCGGGACGTCGGGTCGTAGGAGCGTTTGCGCGACGCCGACGACGATGACGCTGGGTCGGCCAGCACGACGCGGATGTCGTGGTCGCGTTCGAGGACGGTGGTGAGTTGTTCGTCGAGCCCGCCGACGCGCAGGCCGAGACGGGTGAACATCTCCTCGGCGGCCATGTCGAGGCGGTGGACGTAGTTCTTGCGGTCGTAGAAGAAGTCGCGGACCTCCTCGAACGGCGTCGACGCGCGGGGTGTCGAGTCCTCGTCGCGATTCACCGTCGCGCGGTAGGTGTCCAATTCGCCGGTCGCCGCGACGAGTCGCCGGTGCATCGAGACCATGGCCTTGCCGACGCGAGGCATCCGCGCCACCAGTTCTTCGATCTCGGCCTGCGTGATGCCGTCGAATTCGGTGTGTCCGGCGGCCTCCGACAGGTCCCCGACGAGTCTGGCGTCGGTGTCGTTGGCGAAGTAGTCCGGCGCTAGGTCGAACTCGCGGCGCAGCGCCATCAGCACCGGGATGGTCAGCGGCCGGTGGTCGTTCTCCAGTTGGTTGACGTAGCTCGTCGACAGGTCGAGCCGCCGGGCCAGCGCGGCCTGGGAGATCTTCTGCTCCTCGCGCAGGCGGCGCAGGCGGGCCCCGGAATGGCTTTTCCCCGCTTGACCAGACACGACGTCACCTCACTTACACAGAGTTCGCAAATGATGCTACATCAGTACACATAAATACGCATGACTAGGCACTTTACATCTCAATTGGGGCGTGCGTATGGTGCGAAATATGATCAACCACAAGGTTCGTACCCACCGCAGCGCCGAGGATTTCCCGATCGAGGAGCACCTCGCCCACAAGATCGCCCAGATCGCCGTCGACCCCGTCGAGGTCCCCGAGCAGACCGCGGAGATGATCATCAACCGAGTCATCGACAACGCCGCCGTCAGCGCGGCATCGGTCACCCGGCGCCCGGTCACGACAGCCCGCGCGCAAGCTTTGCGCCACCCCGTTGCACCGCCGGCCGACGGCGTGGGCGCCGGGTCGCAGGTCTTCGGTGTCAACGGCGCGTACTCGCCGGAATGGGCGGCATGGGCCAATGGTGTGGCCGTGCGCGAGCTCGACTTCCACGACACGTTCCTTGCTGCCGAATACTCCCACCCGGGCGACAACATCCCGCCGTTGGTCGCCGTGTCCCAGCACAAGGGTGTTTCCGGCCGTGACCTGATCCGCGGCCTGGCCACCGCCTACGAGGTCCAGATCGACCTGGTCCGCGGCATCTCGCTGCACAAGCACAAGATCGACCACGTCGCCCACCTCGGACCGTCGGCCGCCGCGGGCATCGGAACGATGCTCGGCCTCGACGTCGACACCATCTACCAGGCCGTCGGACAGGCGTTGCACTTGACGACGGCCACCCGCCAGTCGCGCAAGGGCCAGATCTCCAGCTGGAAGGCCTACGCGCCGGCGCTGGCCGGCAAGGTCGCCATCGAGGCGGTCGACCGGGCCATGCGCGGCGAGGGCGCACCGTCGCCGATCTGGGAG
>DLKD01000078.1 GCA_002477755.1 Gordonia sp. UBA7599 | reverse complement strand
GCGACGTCGGTCGCGACGAGCACCTCCAGGCGACCGTCCTTGAAGGCTTCAAGCACCTTGTTGCGCACCGACTGGTTCAGGCCACCGTGGATTGGGCCGGCCAGAATCCCGCTCTCTCGCAACTGACTTGCCACTCGGTCGGCCCCGAGCTGGGTGCGCACGAAGATCAGCGTCTTGCCAGGCTTGCCACTGATCTGAGCCGTCAACGTCTTCTTCATATTCGGCTCGATGAGCAGCACCCGGTGCTCCATTGTGCTCACCGCGGCGGTCGGATCGTCCGTGGAGTGGGTGACCGGGTCGACGAGATATTTGGCCGCGAGGTCGTCGATGCCCTTATCGAGCGTCGCCGAGAAGAGCAGCCGCTGGCCGCCCTCGGGGACCAGATCCATGATCTCGGTGACTTCCGGCAGGAAGCCGAGGTCGGCCATGTGGTCGGCCTCGTCGAGGACGGTGATCTCGACGTCGTCGAGTTTCACGATGCCCTGCTTCATCAGGTCGTCGAGTCGCCCCGGGCAGGCGACGACGATGTCGACGCCGCGGCGGAACGCCTGCTCCTGCCGAGTCTGCTTGACGCCGCCGAACACCGTGGTGACCGACATGCCCACGGCTTCGGCGAGCGGGGTGACGGTGTCGGCTATCTGCGTCGCAAGCTCGCGCGTCGGCGCGAGGACGAGACCGGTCGGACGTCCGGGACGGGTGGTCACGCCGATTTCCTTCAACCCCGCGACGAGTGGGATGGCGAAGGCCAGTGTCTTGCCCGAGCCGGTCTTGCCACGACCGAGGACGTCGTCGCCGGCGAGGGTATCGGCCAGTGTCGCGGCCTGGATCGGGAAGGGTTCGGTCTTGCCCTGGGCGGCGAGCGCTTTGACAAGCGCTTCGGGCACGCCGAGGGAAGCAAAGGTGGTGGTCATTTTTCTACAGCGCCTTTCCGGCATGGTCGATCCACGGCGCTACGACGGGCACGCCCGTGTGCTGCGCATTGTCAGTGCGGATCGCAGATGGCGAAGACGCCCGGTCGGGCGCATTCGTTCGCCGTTGTGAAGTCAACCGGCCGCAAGGAGAATGGCCGGGAAGAAGCGTTCTAACGACGCATGACAGTGCGCGGACGCCTGTCAGTTGTCTCAACCCTACCCCGCGAGGCCTCATTCCCCCGATTCGGCGACGGCGAGATTGGTCACAGGGGCTTGAGCTGATCAGCCTGGCGTTTGCACCGGTTTCCGGGCAAAACACCAGGCTGATCGCGGTGAATGTCGCCTCACAGCTGACACCTAGGCTCTCCATAGGTTCACCCCACCGTGACAGTCGATACTGGTGACCGTGGCAGCCACAACCCCCCAACGTGTATCCCTGACCCGCGCCGACGGCTCTCCGATTGCAGCGCTCGTCGTCGACGACGAGGCCGTCCTGGCCGAGATGGTGTCGATGGCACTGCGGTACGAGGGCTGGTCGGTGACGACCGCCGGCGATGGTGCCGCGGCGCTGGCCGCCGCCCGTGCCCAGCGCCCCGACGTCGTCGTCCTCGACGTGATGCTGCCCGATATGAGCGGGCTCGACGTCCTACTCAAGCTGCGTGCGCTGCACCCGTCGCTGCCGGTGCTCATGCTGACCGCGAAGGATGCCGTCGAGGACCGCATCGCGGGCCTCGCGGCCGGCGGGGACGACTATGTCACCAAGCCGTTCAGCATCGAGGAGGTTGTGCTGCGGTTGCGGGCGCTGCTGCGCCGCGCCGGAATCACCGTCGACGACGCGGACTCGCAGATCGTCGTCGGTGACCTCGTGCTCGACGAGGACAGCCGAGAGGTAAGCCGCGACGGCGAGACGATCCTGTTGACCTCCACCGAGTTCGAGCTACTCCGATTCCTCATGCACAACCCGCGGCGTGTCCTGTCCAAAGCGCAGATCCTGGATCGCGTGTGGGACTACGACTTCGGTGGGCGCTCCAACATCGTCGAGCTGTACATCTCGTACCTGCGCAAGAAGATCGACAGCGGCCGCGAGCCGATGATCCACACGATGCGCGGCGCCGGCTATGTCCTCAAACCGGCCCGCTGACGCGATGGTGAGCGCACCCCCGCAGTCGTCACCCCCGGCGAGACGGCGCTGGTCCCCCGCGCGCTGGTCGTTGCGCACGCGGCTGCTCGTCGGACAGGTGGTGCTGCTCGCCCTGGTGTGCCTGGCGATCGGCGCGGTCACCGAGTTCGCCTTGCGCAATTACCTGATCGGCCAGGTTGACGAGGAGTTGCGCGAGGTGTCGCACCGCTCGACGATGATGACGGCCAACCCACGACCGCCCCACCCGCCGGGTCTCGGGCCCGGACACCAGCGCCGCTGGACCCGCCAGCAGGAAGGCCCGGGTCCGGAATTCCTCGACTCCCCCGGTCAGCCGGCCGGTCTGCTCGCAGTGGTGCGCCGCGCCGGTGGCGCCGTCTCCGCAGGCGCCCTCGGTTCCGACGGCAGCCGCAGTTCGCTGTCGGCCGCCGACGTCGAGAAGCTGTTGGCGATCGGGCCTGGACGGGCACCGGTCTCGACGACGATCGACGGCGACGGATATCGCGCGGTCGCGTCGGTCACCCCCATGGGCGACACCGTGGTCACGGCGCTGCCGACGGCCGACGTCGACGACACCATGTGGACGGTTCTGGCGATCATGACCGCCGTCGCGCTGGCCGCGCTGCTCGCCGCGACGACGCTCAGCGCGCTCATCACCCGACAGGCGCTCGCACCACTGACGCGTGTGGCCGCTGCCGCGCGACGGGTGGCCGGGTTACCACTGGACCGCGGGGAGGTCGAGCTGCCGGTCCGCGTCCCCGAGTCGAATGCCGACCCGAATACCGAAGTCGGGCAGTTGGGCTCGGCGGTGAACCGAATGCTCGACCACATCGGGGCTGCCCTCACGGCGCGGCAGGAGAGCGAGACACGTGCGCGGCATTTCGTCGCCGACGCCAGCCACGAGCTGCGCACGCCGCTCGCCGCGATCCGCGGGTACGCCGAATTGGCCCGCCGCCATTCCAACGACGTGCCCGACGAGGTCGCCCACGCCATGGGCCGGGTGCAGTCAGAGGCCGATCGCATGACCAGCCTCGTCGGCGATCTGCTGCTCTTGGCGCGGCTGGACTCCGGGCGTCCACTCGAACAGGAGCCGGTCGACCTGTCCGCCCTGGCCGTCGACGCGGTCAGCGACGCCCACGTCGCCGGCCCCGAGCACGATTGGCGTCTGCGCGTCGGCGACGAGCCAGTGGTCGTGATCGGTGATGGCGCACGCTTGCACCAGGTGTTGGTGAACCTGCTCGCGAACGCCCGCACGCACACGCCACCCGGAACGACGATCACCGTCGACGTCGAGGCAGTCGGCACCACCGCCGTGCTGCGCGTCGCCGACGACGGCCCCGGCATCGACCCAGATCTGCAAGGCGAGGTGTTCACACGATTCGTGCGCGGAGACACGTCGCGCTCGCGCAAGGCCGGCAGCACCGGGCTGGGGCTCTCTATCGTCGACGCCGTGGTGAAGGCCCACGGGGGCACCATCATCGTGCGCAGCGAACCGGGGGACACCGTGTTCACCGTGCGTCTGCCGCTCACGGATTAGCCGCCTGTACGGGTGAGACGGGCGCACCCGACGTGTCGAAAACACTGAGCACCAATAAGATCGGCCCCGCCAATGGCGGGGCCGATCCAGGGGTGTGAAGCGCGGGGTCTAGCGACGGTGATCGCGGGGCGGCGGCGGACGGTGCCCCTGCTGCGGGAGCGGGTTGGGGAACCGCCGCTTGTTGTTGTGGCGGCGACGCCATTCCTCGTCGCGACGGTTCACGTGATAGTGGCGCATGTGCGGCCTCCTGGTTGTTCTCGGATACAGGCGGTTTCAACCTGCTGTCTTCGACGTTAGGAAGCCCGGATTGGTGCCAGTCCTGTCCGAGCTATGAGTCGCCTATGTGTCCGCAGGCGGGTGTCCGAGCAGTCCGACGATAAGGACGTCGTCGACGCTCTGCGATGCGCCGCCTACACTGGGGACCTGCGAATTGTCCGATTACCTCGCGTCACGGAGGCACCCATGAAGACGATCACCAGCGCCGCCATCGTCGGCGCGCTGTGCGTGGGCGGCCTTGTCGCCCCCGCCGCCACGGACGCCTACCCGGGTGGCCCCAACAGCCGTTATGGCCCCAACTACGGGCCCAAGTACGGCAGTCCCAACACCCCCAAGTACCGCAACGGTCCAGAGTTCCCTGAGACCCGCGACGCCGGTACTTTCAGCACCCCGTCGGATTGCCAGCGGGCCGGAGACAAGCTCGTTTCGAATCGAACGGCGCGGTCCTACAACTGCACATTGGGCCCCAATGCCACCTACAAACTGCGGATCAACCCGAAGTTCTGACTCGGCAGCCGCCAACGCACAAGGCCGACGCTGGTGACCACATGGTGGTCGCAAACGTCGGCCATGAGTGAAAAATCTGTGGAGCTAGGGAGAATCGAACTTCGGAACCCACCTGCAGAAATGCGGCCTGACCTGCAGTGAGTGCCCTCACTCGACTTCTCGTCAATCGTCGGTGTCCTGGGAAAACGGGGTGGCGTGTTGCCTGAGGCAACGATACCGCGCAAAGAAAGAGGCCCCCGACCGTCTGCCAGAATCAGGCAGTCGGGGGCTTCGGCGGATGCCCGCTACAGGTATTCGCGCAGCTCCTCGGGCACCTCGGGGCGGGGGTGCTCGGGGGCGATGTCGGCGAGTTCGCCGGCCAGCCGCCGGATGTAGCCGATGGCGGCCCAGAAGCGGCGCTTCTGGTCGGTCAGCTGCGCCTCCAGGTCGGCGACGGTGCGTGTGAGCGTGTCTAGCTGGGCCTCCTGGGCCTATCGAGGGGGGGTGTCGGGGTGTATCCGCCACCGCCGGGGTGGAGGAAGAATTTCGGGTATAGAAAAACCCCGCAACCAGTGGCTACGGGGTTCTCGTCAGTGGAACGGGGTGGTCAGCTGGCCCTTCGGGCCGATGCGGCAGCTTCGGACTTCAAGGTGGCATCGAGTTCTTCACCCTCGCGGGTGTGTCGACGGTCCAGTTCAGTGAGCATTGACCGATAGTCGACGCGATCCTGATCGGTAAATCCCTCGTGCGCATCCCGACCTTCAAGAACAGCATTGGGGTCCAGGTAAGGCCGATCGCGATAGAAGTCCCGGATCGCGGCTTGGCTCGCCAGATCCCTGCGACGCAGGAAGTCACGCACTCTTGGGTCGAGAGAGCCATCCATGTCAGCTCACCTCCTCACAAGCGCTTGATGCCGTACCAACTCGCGCCCAGCATAACTCGCTTACCGAGGTCCGGCGAGTCATCCGACTCCATTTCCGCAATCAGGTTCGGGTCGGGGAGCAAATAGATCGGCCGAATGCGTCCATCGTCGTCTATCAGTCGCCGCTCCATCGCATCGAGTGCGCGTCGGTCTAAGTCGGTCGTCGACTTGTCGGCTCGAACTGTGCGTAGTCGATTCACCACGCTCTGAATCGAGGTCCCCAATCCACGTTCGTCCCACTGGAATCCCTGCTTTGCCCAGACGTATCCACCGGCCTCATCGGAGGCGAACACTTGCAGGTAGCTCACGCCGCTGCGCCGGTAGTAGTCCTCCAACGTGCGCGTCACCGCGGTGGCGAATCCGAAATCCTGATCAGATCCAGGGAGAAACATCCCAACGTTCTCGACGTACAGGTCCCCGTCTGCGTCGCGCGACACGGTTCGCACAATGGATCCGGCCGAATCATCGTCGGGGTACTCGACGCCAGCACGCTTGATCGTCCCTTCGAGTCGGACCTTAAGCTCGCTGTCGACGCTGCCCTTAATCCGGACGACGAAGTCCGTCAACTCCCCATCTTTAGTGCCCGTGATGACCCCGGTGAGATCTTCCCCGAGCTGCTTTGCCTTCTTGGTGCCGCGCACCCTCGCGGAGTCGACGACATCGCCCAGGTCCTCAGCGAACCGTGTATCGACGGCGCGGCGGGAGATCGCCGTCATACGGTAGCTCTCGCGTTCCTCGTCGCCGGGATCACCGAATGTGGTTCCTCCCGGACCGTTCGGATCGTTCGGATCTTGCGGTCCGCCAGGCGACGATGCCGCACTGGCGATACGCGTGGGGTACGCAACCGCCGCATGCCCGGCCGAACTCTCCGGAATTTCCGGAGAGTTGCCCCCGGTGTCGGGATCTGTTCCGTCGTCGTCGCGCGCCGACCTGTTCTCCTCGCGCAAGCGCTCCAGAAGTTCTTGATGGGTCCAGCCCTCGCGCTCGGCGCGGTCGAGCTGGCGGCGCAACGCGAGTTCGGCGGCATGACCGCTGTAGCCACGCGTGGCCTCGGTCCACAGGTCTTCGTAGAGCTCGTGCGCTTCGCGGCCGTCCCAGTCCTCGCCCTCACGGACCAGCACGGCACGGCAATCGCAATGGTCGTGGAACGTCTTGCCCGCACGCACGCCCTTGCCGGCGATGATCGCCGACTTCTCGGACTTGTACGCCGGGCCGCGGGAGGCCAGCATCACGCATCGTGAGCAGTTCTCCGCACCCGAGAGCACCCGCGCCCAGCCGATCTTCTTACCGTGGCGCTCGGCGGTGTCGATGACCGCTTCGCGCCCCGCAGCATCGGCGTGACGGGCCAGTCGTGCGCCGATCTGCCCCGCGGTGGTGACGGTGGCCCGCGACTTGCCGCGCGACACCTGATCGGGTGCGCTCACCGTCACATGACTGCGCCGACTGCGCTGGCGGCGCGCGGTGTTCTCCTGGTCGAGGTCGGCCAGGGCGGTTTCGATGGCCTGCGGGCTGTACGGGCGCAAGGGTGCCGGTTCGACGCCGGGCGCGGTGTGGGCCACGCTCTGCACCGCCAGCACATAGGATTGCCGGCGCGCTTTCTCTATGGCCGGGTATGCCGCTCGGGCGAACCGGGCCCGTTGATCGTCGGTCGTCGGCCTGCCCAACTGGCGCACCAGCTTGGCGGCCAGTGCCACCATCGTCTTGGTGATCGCGCCCTGGCGGTACAGGTACTCCGCGGTCGAGAGTTGTCTAACCTGCTGCGTCGTCGGTGTCGTCATCGCTCACCGGGCCGCTCGGCTCCTCCGGTACCCCGGGCGGTGGCTCGTACAGTGTGGTCAGCGGATCGGCTTCACGCCGCGCAGCCACGGCACGGTTCACCGTCTCGCGGGTCCAGCCGGGAATGAACTCCCACAAGAACTCATCGGGCACCCCGAGCATCTGCCCCAGCTTGCCCAGCGCATCTACCGTCGCCGCATACGAGCGGGCCGACGCGTCGCGCCACTTCACCTCCGACGCGAAATCCGCGGCGGCGGTGGTGTCGCCGTCGATGTAGGCAGCCAGCCGGAAGGCCTGTTCGTGGGACTCGCCGAACGACGTGGTGATCTCGTCGGACTTGCGTTCCTTGGCCGACTCCAACGCCGCCAGCGTGGTGTCGGAGATGTTGGAAACCTTCGTCAACCCCAGCGCGTGCGGCGGCAGTTGGCCGATGGCGGACATATATCGAGCAGCCCGGAGTCCTTCGACTCGATATAGCGGGTCAGGTCGGTCTCGTTGAGCTCGCCGACCTTCACGTCGGTGTCGGCGAAGGTCCACACGTTGTTGACCTTCATCCGCATCGCTTCGTCTTCGTTCTTGGCGGTCCATCCGATGATGTAGCGCTGTTTGAACGCGGCGAAGTATTGGGCGACCAGCATCCCGAACGTGGTCTCGTTGATGCGCGACTGGATCGCCAACAGCGGCTCGATGATGCCGAGCTGCTCCTCGCCGTCGAGCAGCACCCGATCGCGGTAGCGCACGATCGGACACACCCCGATGCCGTGGTGGCGCGACTCGATGTATTGGAAGTTCTCCGCCCGCAGATAGCTCGGGTCGGTCCAGCCCAGTGTCGAGTGCGGTTGGGACTTCACACCGATGAAGTGCACATCCGACTCGTCGTAGAGCCGGATCATGTTGCCGTTGACCTCCAGCGCGTGCAGCGGCCAGTCGTCGTCGATCGGCCCGCCGTGCTTGGGATCCCACACCATGCGCTCGCCGTACACCGCGGTCATCTGCCGCGGCGACGACGGCTGCCAGAACACATCGGCCTCAGCAGCCTCCTGGCCCGGGGTGAGCGCCGGCAGCACCGTCGCATAGGCGACGCCGTAGTGCAGCGCCGAGCGGTGCAGCCCGGTCTGGCGCGCATCCATCTGGTTGCGCTGCCACCACTTCCACGGCCCCGCCGCCGACCCGTCACTGGCCAGGTAGTTGTCGACCTTCATCACCTGGGAGAACGTGTCGAGCACCAACGGCAGGAAGTTCGTCTCCGAACGGGCGGCCATCCGCTTGAGCGCCGGTTTCGCATCCGACTCCACCGGCACCGAGCACACCGACTGCTGTATTGGGATACCGCCCTCGGTGCCGGAGAACGGCACCGTCGGTGACAACGCCGAGTTGAGCAGGTCCAGTCGTCGCGCCTCATAGACATGGCTCCATGTTCAACCCGTGGCGTCATCTTGGCGAGCACCTCCCCCACGTCGACATCATCTGGACGCGGCTGCCCGGTGATCTGCGCGGCCTGACCGATGGGCGGGTGATCTGGATGGATCCGCGGCTGACGCAGGTGCAGCGGCGCTGCACGATCGCGCACGAGGCGGTGCACTGTGAGCGCGGGGTGCCCGCCGATGCGCGGGAGGAACGCGCGGTGGAGGTGATCGCGGCGCGGCGCCTGGTGGCACTGGATGCGCTGGTGGATGCGTTGGTGTGGTCGCGTCATACCTGCGAGGTAGCGTCGGAGCTGTGGGTCGATGTGCCGGTGCTGGTGGCGTTGGTGCGGTCGCTGTCGGGGCGGGAGCGGGCCTGGATCGACGAGCAGTTACACGAGCGGGGCGTGCACCAGTGACGACTACCGAGGATTCTGCCGAGCACCACGACGGCCTGTCCGAGGTTGAGGAGGCGATGCTCGAGTTCGCCGGCCGTTTCTACCGTCAGCCCGGCCGTCAGGCTGATGCGATCCGCGACGAGTTCGGCGTGAGCGTCACCCGCTTCTGGCAGCTGGTCAACCAGCTCGTCGACACCCAGGCGGCGTTGGCGCACGATCCGGTGCTGGTGCACCGGCTGCAGCGGATCCGCGCCCAGCGCGACACCGGCCGTGCGGCGCGGGCGCGCCTGCCGTTCTAGCCGAGGATCTTTCCGATCGCGGCGGCCGCCTCGGCGCCGGAGGTGCGGTCGATGTGGCCGTAGGTGTTCGCGGTCGTGGTGATGTCTTCGTGGCCCAGGTGGCGTGATACGACGACCAGTGGGATGCCGGCGCCGATCATCCACGATGCGCAGGTGTGGCGCAGGTCGTGCACGCGGGGGCGTTTGCCGTGGCCGTGGGCGTCCAGGAGGACTTTGCGGGCGTCGCGCCAGGCGTAGTTGTAGAACGACTGGGTGGTGACGGGGTTGCCGGCGTGGTTGGTGAACAGGAACTCGCCGTCGTCGTGGCGGGTTGCGATCTCCAACGCCTGGGCGGGCAGGTTGATGGTGCGCACGGATCGCCGCGACTTCGGTGGGCCGAGTTCGCGGTTGTAGGCGCCGGTGTGTTTCCAGGCCTTGGTGATGCGCGCGGTCGCGGCGTCGAGGTCGACGTCCCCGGGTGTGAGGGCTGTGGCCTCTCCGAACCGCATACCCGTCGAGACGAGCCACAGCGCGAGGTCGGCGAGCATCGGCTGGTTGATCGCGGTGTGGACCGCGGCGAACTCGTCGCGTGTGAGGAACACCATCTCCTGTGGGACGGTGCGGGGCAGGCGGCGGTTCTCGCACGGGTTGCGGTCGATCTTGCCCGCGCGTACGGCTGCCTTAAGTGCGCCGGAGAGGAAGGCGTGTTTGATCTGGATCGTCTTGCCCGACAGCTTGCGTTCTTCCATGCCGGCGACCCAGCGGCCGACGGTGGTTTCGGTGATCGCGGCCAGGGGCATGGTGCCGATGTCGGTGAAGTCGTTGGCGATGAACCGCTCGTAGCGGTAGCGGGTGCCTGATCGGATGCCGGTCAGGGACGCGACGTGGGCGGTGAGCCATTCGGTGAGGGTGACGTCGCGGTCGCGTGCGTCGATGACGTCGATGATGCGCAGCGCCTCGTCGGGGCCGTGGTGTTCGACGTCGCCACGGAATGCTTCGGCCGAGGCGGGGTCGGTGAAGGTCAGGGAGCGTTGTCGGCCCTGGTGGCGCCACAGTACGCGGTAGGTGGTGGAGCCGTCGGTGAGGGTTCTGGCCTGGATGGATGCCATGTCGGTTGCCTTCGCGGGAGTTTTGTGTTTCCCGTTCTACCTGCGAGGACTGACACCCCTTGTTGCCTCGGAGTGTTGCCTCGCGGCCGACTATCGCGATTTTGTCCCTCTGACCTGCATGTTCTGGTGGAGCTAGGGAGAATCGAACTCCCGACCTACTCGATGCGAACGAGTCGCGCTACCAACTGCGCCATAGCCCCGGGTGACCGTCGCCGATCGACCGCCCGCAACTTTATCACCTCGCCCGTACGGGTCGCGAAACGCCCGATGACCACTAGGATTTGGGCGTGGCTGAACTCACTGACGACCAAATCACCGAAGCACTCGACGCGCTGATCGCGGCGCTCAACCCGATCATCGACGCGCTCTCGAAGAGCGACGTGACGGGCCTGCGGCGGAAAACATTCGACGACACACCCGTCGGCGACGGCATTTTCAACCGCGTCAAGCACATCGCAACGCGGGCCGTCGACCTCGCCGACCTCCCTGGCACCAAGGGGTGGAGCGAGTTGTCAATGACAGAGCGGGCCCAGTGGTGGGTGAATCGCGTCGGCAGTATCAATACGATCGGCGTCGCGTTCCCCAATGTGTTCGGCGTGTGGGCACAGCGTCTGCCGGTGACGACGGTCCTCGGCTTCGTGAACCAGGCGATGGTCCTCGTCGCGGTCGCCCGCGAATACCGCGTCACCGATCGGGCACGGCAGGTGGAACTCCTCGCCAGCGTGCTCGCAGCACGTGAGGTCCACGTCGACGCGCTGGATCCGACCCCCGATGGTGTACCGCTCGAGATCAAGAAAAAGTCGGTGGTCAAGGCCACCTGGGACGTCGTTCGCACCCTGCAGGGCGGCGTCAACCAGATGGGTCGGCGCCCACAGCCGAACAAGACGCTGCGGTTGCTGTCGCAGTTGCCCGTCATCGGCGCACCGTTCAACTATGTCGGAGAACGGTTCGCTCTCAAGCGCGCGGTGAACGCCGGGCGGGCCTGGATCGTCGCCCACCCCGACGCCATCACCCGCGCGGGGAACGTCGCCGCCGCCCCTGGCGCTGCGTTGGTCGATGATTCCGCTCCGACCGCCGCAGGCACGCCGGCCACTCCGGCCACTCCGGCCAAGAAAGCCGCCGCCAAGAAGACCACAGCAGCAAGAACACCGGCCAAGAAAGCCGCCGCCAAAAAGACCGCGGCAAAGAAGACCACCGCGGCAAAAGCACCGGCCAAGAAAGCCGCCGCCGCCAAGGAGGCCACAGCAGCGAAAGCCACGGCGGCGAAAGCCACGACGGCGAAGACTCCTGCAAAGAAGACCGCAGCCAAGAAGGCACCCGCGACAAAGGCCGCACCGGCCAAGACCACCGCCACCAAAGCCACTTCCGCGACGAAGGGCACTCCGGCTAAGAAGGCCAGTCCGGCCAAGAAGGCAGCCCCCACGAAGGCCGCGGCGGCGAAACCGGCCCCGAAGACCTCAGACCCGTCGCAGGGTTAGACCGCGGCCCGGCGGTAATCGTCGTCGTTGCGCATCATGCGCGGCGGGTGGTACGTCGGCAGGTGGTCGAAGATCGGATCCCCGTCGTCGAACTCCACCACGAGCATGCCGCTGGGGCGGCGTAGCCGCGGACGTCGGGCGGGCTCCGCTTTGGCGACCGGCTGCTCGACGAACTCACGTCGGCGGCGCTCGACCTCATCGCGCCGGGACTGCTCGAGCCGAGCGAGGCGGCGTTGCCGGATCTGGCCCTCGTTCTTCACTGCGCGCCGCAGGAACACCAGGTACGCGACGAGGAGGAAGCCCGCGACACCGGCGGCGATCCACCCCGGCGTCGAGAACAGAACCCCGGAACCGATGGCCAGCAACGTGACCACGACCAGCGTCAAGAGAACGCGCTGACGCTCCTTGTACTTGAGTTCCAGTCGGACGCGGTCGACCTCGGGGTCGTACCCGCCGCGACCGGGGTGCCGCAGCATGACCTGTGTCAACTCGTTGGGATCGACATCGTCCCACGACGGCTCGACCGACTCGGCGACCTCGTCGTCGTCGTCGTCGTCGAAATCGTCGGAGACATCCTCGTCCACCTCGTTGACCTCGACGTCGTCGATCTCGGCTTCTTCCACCTCGACCTCGTCGATTTCGGCGTCCTCAGACTCGGCGACCTCGGCATCGTCAACGTCGGGCTCGGACGTCTCGGCGTCGTCCGCCTCGGCAACCTCGACCTCGACGATTTCCGCCTCAGCGGTTTCCGAGTCGTCCGACTCAACGACCTCGGCCTCAACATCGACGACCTCGTCGCCGGGCTCCCCTGCCTCGTCCGAATCTGCCTCGTCCGAAGCGGTGACCAACTCATCGACGTCGAACAGCGTCGCCGGCTCCTCCCCCGAGCGAACCTTGTCGATCTGCTCCGTCGGCGAATCGTCGGCGACGACGCGATCGATCTTCTCCGTCGGCGAATCGTCAGCCACGACGCGATCAATCTTCTCCGTCGGCGAGTTGTCGGCATCGAGGTGCTCGGTGATCTCGACGTCGATGACTTCGACTTCGGTCACCTCGACTGTCCGCTTGCCCTTCGTGCCCCGCTTGTCCTCGACAATCTCGGCGTCGACGATCGTGACGGCTCCACCATCGACCACGTCGATCACTTCCGTGATGGCGTCAGCGGTCGGATCCGTCGTCGTGATGCTGACGGCGCGGCGCATGCGTGCTGCGACGGTCCGGACGGTCGCGCGATTGCGAGCGGGCACCTTGCCCGGTGTACGGGCCGGATCAACCGGCACACTCGGCACGTCGGACTTCTCCGCCGCCTTATTCTCCGCGGTCACCACGGGCTTGGCCTCAGGCGAATCCTGCGACGAAACGTCGGACTTGGCCTTCTCCGCGGCAGCAACCTTGGCCGCCGTGGCGCGGGCATGCTTGTCCTTGGGCTTGTAGTCGGGATCGTGCGGGTGAGCGCCGCTGCCGACTCCGCGGCGCCGGCGCACCGCATCCTCGCCGCGCTTGAGAACTCGTGTCGCCGCAGCGACCGGCGTGGACTTGCGCAGGCCCGGACGGCCCTGGATGACCATCGGGATCAGGACGAACAGCCAGATCGCCACGAGGCATACCCACAGCACTGAATTCGGCATCCGACTCTCCTTCTTTCACTCTGGTCACACGTACCCAACCTCAATCTAGGTCCGTGGAGAGTGAATGCCGCGCAGACGCGCCGAGGGCCCCGGAAGTCTGCTGAATAACGGGGGTCAGAGGGTATTCCTCCCTCTGGCCCTCAACGGTCGACAGACTTCGGGGACAGTCAGTCCGACGCGGTGAACCGCGCGTCGACGGCGGCAGCGATGACGACATCGTCTGGCCGTAACTCCAACGTCGGGCCCGCCCCCATGTCGGCGCCCGCCGCCCGCATCATCATCGGCCCCACCGACTCGTTCGGCGCCGTGCCCAACATGTCCGGATCGGCGAGAGCAACCGCGACGACCGTCCCCCGGCCCACCGCGTCGGCGTAGGCCTGGGCTTTGGCGACAGCATCACCGACTGCCTCGCGACGCACGTCCACCTCGTAGCTTCGGCGGTTCTCTACCCGGACGTCCCAGGCGATGTGACCGACCGTCAGCCCGTCGCGCCCGGCCCAGTCGACGAGGAAGGCGGCCAGCGCCTCGAAGTCCAGGAACTCCGCGGTCATCGCGATCCGCGTCGTGTAGAGCACCTTGCGCGATTGCTTCCCGTCCACCCACGGCCGGTGTCCGAAGACGTGGATGTCGTTGGCGTGCCAGGTGTTCAGCGCGTCCGTCTCGTCAAGGCGGGTCAACTCCGCAACGACCTCGCTCTGCAGCGCCAGCGCCTTGGCGTGAGCGGATTCGCTGGTTGGCTCGGTGAACGACGCCGCAAGCGTCACGGTGCCCTGCTCGGGACGGTACTGCCGCTCGGCCCGCCCGCGAACCGTGATCTCCAGTGCACTCATCGGAAATGTGCCCTTCCCGCCCGGACCAGCGTCTCGCTGGCGCTACTGACCACTTCCTCGGTCGTCATCGCGAACAGGTCGTGGTCGCGCCAACGACCGTCGACGTCCATATACCGCTTCAGGAGGCCTTCGTGGCGGAACCCGACCTTCGTCAGGACGGTGCGCGACGCGGCGTTGGTCGGTTGCACCGTCGCCTCCAACCGGTGCAGGCCGACCGGACCGAAAGCATGGTCGACGCCGAGCGCGACGGCAGCCGTCGCGATCCCCTGGCCGGTCCATTCCTTGTCGACCCAGTACCCGATCCATGCGCTGCGCACAGCACCGCGCTGCAGGTTCCCGATGGTGAGTTGTCCGACGTAGGCGCCGTCGACCTCGATCACGAACGGCAGCAGAACCCCGCGCTTGGCTTCGGCCTTGAGCACCGAATACAGCCCCGGCCAGCTGCCCCGTTGATGCCGCACAACCCAATTGGCCTCACCCGTCGGCTCCCATGGCAGCAACAGTTCCTGGTTACGGATGCGCAGCCTGCTCCAGTCGGCGGCATCACGCAGCTTGATCGGCCGCAGGACCACTCCGCCGGTGGCAACGTCGAGTGGTCCGACACGCGCCGGCCAACCCGGGTGCGCGCGCGAATTCGTACCCCAGCTGAACACGGCTCCAACTGTAATCGCGGGCTACCCGCGCTGCGCGAGGAACATGACGTCGACCTCATCTCCGGGGTCGAGCTTGGCATCCTCGGAGGGGACGACGACGAGGCAGTTGGCCTCGGCGAGTTCGGCGAGCAGATGCGACGACCCGGTGGTCGACCCGCCGATCACCTGCACCATGTAGTCGCCGGTCTGCTCTTCCCGCATCAACTGTCCGCGTAGGTAGCCGGTGCGGCCCTCGACGGAGGCGATCGGCCCGATCGTGCGCGCCCGGATGACGCGGCGCAGCGGCTCCCGCTTGCCCAGGGCGATGCGGATCAGCGGCCGGACCATTACCTCGAACGTCACGAGCGCCGACACCGGGTTCGCCGGCAGCAGGAAGGTGGGCACCTCGTCGCGGCCCAACCGCCCGAAGCCCTGCACGGACCCCGGGTGCATCGCGATCCGCGAGATCTCCAAGTCGCCGAGGTCTTCGAGCGCCGCAGCGATCGCTTTCGACGATGAGCCGCCGACGGCACCGCAGAGCACCACGATCTCTGATCGGATGAGTTGGGCCTCCACGACTTCGCGCAGTTTCGCCTGGTCGCGCTCGGCGATGCCCACGCGGTTGACGTCGGCACCCGCATCGCGGGCGGCGGCGGCCAGCGCATAGCTGTTCACGTCGTAGACCTGGCCGGCCCCGGGCACTCGATCGATGTCGACCAGCTCGGATCCGACGGCGATCACCGACAACCGGGGACGGGGGTGCACCAACACCCGCGACCGCCCGACCGCGGCGAGCAGACCGACCTGCGCCGGCCCGATGATCTCGCTGGCGCGCACCGCCACGTCGCCGGGTTGCACGTCGTCACCGGTGCGCCGCACGTAGGAACCGCTGTCCACGCCATGCGCGACGCGCACCTTCTTCTCGCCGCCGTCGGTCCAGCGCAGCGGCACCACCGAATCGGCGAGTGTCGGCATCGGCGCACCTGTTTCGACCCGCACGGCTTGGCGCGGCTGCAATCGGATGGGTGTGCGCGAGCCGGGCTCGACGTCGCCGACGACGGGCAGGTACACCGCGATGGGATCACCCTCGACGAGGGCGTCGAGCTCGGCCTCCCCCGCGTCGAACTCCTCGTCGGCCCCGGGTGCCACGACTCCGGCGAGCGCGACGTCCACCGCCCGAACGGCATAACCGTCGACTGCGGCCTGATCGAACCCGGGGAGGGGGCGCTCGGTGAGGACTTCCTCGGCGCACATGAGGCCCTGGGCCTCGGAGATCGCGATCTTCACCGGCCGCGGAACCACCGCCGACGCGGTGACCCGCGCCAGGTGTTCATCGACAGACCGCATCACGCCTCCTTGTTGGTGGGACCAGCGGTCCAAAACGGGCAACAGCCATTGAACAGACGTTGCTTTGGCAGACCGACTCTAACGCGACCCGCAGGCGGCGCCGGGGCGCCACGCCGGGCGAAGACAAGCCGCCTACGACACACCGGAGATCCGGCGGTCACTGCTCCAGTTCGAGACGGGCGACGAGCCAGTCGCGCAGGTCCGGGCCGTAGTCGTCGCGGTCGAGCGCAAAGTCGACGGCGGCTTTCAGGTATCCGCCGGGGTTGCCCAGGTCATGGCGCGTACCGCGGTGGACGACGACGTGGACGGGCTCTCCGTCGGCGATGAGCAGGGCGATTGCGTCGGTCAGTTGAAGCTCGCCACCTGCGCCGGGGGTGATGCGCCGCAGCGCATCGAAGATCTTGCGGTCCAAGATGTAGCGACCGGCGGCCGCGAAATTCGACGGGGCGTCGGCGGGTTGGGGCTTTTCCACCATCCCGCGGACCCGCAGCACGTCGGGGTTGGATGCGTCGGGCACCGTCTCGACGTCGAAGATCCCGTACGCCGACAACTGGTCGTCGGGAACCTCGATCGCACACAGCACCGATCCCCCGCGGCGTTCACGCACCCGGGCCATCGTCTCGAGCACGCCGCCGGGCAGCACGAGGTCGTCGGGCAAGAGCACCGCCACGGCGTCCTCGTCGTCGGCGAGGTAGTCCTCCACGCACCCGATCGCGTGGCCGAGGCCCAGCGGCTTCTCCTGGACGACCGACGCGACCTCGAGCAGGTTGGGGGCCTTGCGCACTTTGGCGAGCATCGCCGCCTTGCCGCGCTTGGCGAGCGTGTTCTCGAGCACCAGGTCTTCGACGAAGTGCGCGACGACGCCGTCCTTGCCCGGCGAAGTGATGATCAACAGCCGGTGCGCTCCGGCTGATTTGGCCTCCTCGGCGACCAGTTCGATGCCGGGCGTATCGACGACGGGAAGCAGTTCCTTGGGCACCGTCTTCGTCGCGGGCAGGAAGCGCGTGCCCAGCCCGGCGGCCGGCACGACCGCCGTGCGGGGGATGGGCGGAGCGGCCGCGCTGCCGGTATCCGTGGAGGTCATAGCTCTACACTGTATTCGGCGCGTCGCTGCGCCCGACAACCGCGGGAGTGGTGGATGACCAAGAACGAGCTGCGAGCCCGCCTGCGCGCCAAGCGCGAGAGCATGTCGGTTTTCGACGTCGAGAGCGCCGCGGCCAACCTCGCCGAGTGGATGTACCGCCTTCCCGTCCCGGTGCGATCAGGCGGCACCATCGGGTGCTACCTGCCGATCGGCAGCGAACCGGGGTCCGACGCGATGCTCGACGCCCTCATCGACCAAGGTTTCCGGACGATTGTGCCGGTGGTTCCCGACGGTGATCCGCAGCCGCTGCACTGGGCGGTGTACACCCCCGGTGTGGATCTGGAGGACCGGCGGTGGGGGCTGGTCGAGCCGGACTCGGAGATCCTCGGACCCCAAGCACTGGCACAGGCGTCCATCGTGTTCATCCCCGCACTCGCGTTGTCGCGCGACGGATCTCGGCTCGGACGCGGCGCCGGCTATTACGACCGCAGCCTCGGCGCATCGAGTGCCGTACGGATCGGGATCGTCTACGACGACGAGGTCCTCGACGAACTCCCCGTCGAAGCGACCGATGTCCCGATGGATTGGGCGTTGACCCCGGAAGCCGGTTTCAGGCAGTTCCGCCCGTAGCGCGGTCCGTCAGGGCGTGGCAGCAGGGGCGGCGGTCTTGGTGGACTCCTTGGTCGAGGACGCCTCCTTCGACGCCGACGACGTGCTCGAGCTACCCGAATCCGACGACCCCGAGTCGCTGGACGAGCTCGAGTCACCCGACGCGGACACCGAGCCCGAGCGGGAATCGGTGCGGTAGAAACCACTGCCCTTGAAGACGATCCCCACGCTGTTGAACAGCTTGCGCAGCCGGCCCTCGCACGCGGGGCACTCGGTCAGCGAGTCGTCGGAGAAGGACTGCACGATGTCGAACTTGTTGTCGCACTCGGTACAGGCATAGGAGTAAGTGGGCACGGTGAAAACCTCCAGTCGTCATAGATTCTAACCGACGCTGGCACTCGTTAATTCCGAGTGCCAGACGGGCCCGGGTACGGGTTATCCACAGTTCTCAGCTATCCACAGGCACCGCCCGGTTCGACGCACAGTCGCGCGGTCCTACTGCCAGCGCGCGGTAGCTTCGGCGACATGTCACCCCGCTTCCGCGGCCACGAGCTCGCACCCCGCGCACGGGACCGGTTCCGGCGCCTGCTCCGGCCCGGGTGGGCCCGATCGATGCTGGTGCGGCGCAGCGTCGCAGCGATCCTGGTACTCGCCGCGGTGACGGTGTTCTTCGCCGATCAGCGAGCCGCACCGGGCACGGCGGTGGTCGCCGCTGTTCGCGACCTGCGGCCGGGGACCCCCTTGACCGCCGCCGATGTCACAGTGATCCGGGTGCCCGCCGAGACGGTTCCCGACGGTGCGCTGCGGCTGTCCGCCGATGCACGCGGGCGGACCGTCACCGGGGCCGTCCGACGGCACGAGGTCCTCACCGATACGCGGCTTCTCGGGCCGCGGCTGCCTCGACGGCTGACGGGCCTTCCCGGGGCACGACTCGTTCCGGTACACCTCGCCGAGCGCGGCACCGCCGACCTGTTGGTGCCCGGCGACGTCGTCGACGTACTCACCAAGGGCGGCCCGACGGAACCTCCGGTGGTCGTCGCGTCGGGCGCCGTCGTGGCGCTGGGCACGACCGCGCGCGGCTCGCAACGCGGCGACGACGGGTCGCCGGTGCTGTTGGCGATGGGTTCCGCGGCGGCGCACCGGGTGGCGGCGGCCGGTTTGACGACGGCGCTGACCGTCGTGATCCATTGATCCACGGTTGGAATGTCTCAGAAAGTGCACAAATGAAGCACTATGGGGTGACAGGCCCGTTTCAACGTCCCAATACTGAATCGCTCGTTTAGTATTCGTACCGATCGTTAAACGATTGGCAATCCTGCTGCGTCGTAAACCGAGGGAGGACTCGCAGTGTTCAAAGGATTCAAGGAATTCATTCTGCGTGGGAACGTTGTTGAACTGGCGACCGCCGTCATCATCGGTGCCGCGTTCAATTCTATTGTCGAGGCGTTCACCCAGCGGGTCCTCGAACCACTGATCAACTCCATCCCCGGCGGAGACCCCGCCAAAGCCGCCGAGGGCGTAGGGTTCTGCGTCGGCGATTGCCGATTTGCCAATCCGAACAACGCCAATCCGATGGATGCGTTGAATTACATCAACCTCGGCGCGGTGATCACGGCGGCAATCAACTTCCTCATTGTTGCTTTCGTCGTGTACTTCATCATCGTCCTGCCCTACAACAAGCTGGCCGACCTCTTCACCGGCGAAAAGGCCGAAGAGGACACCGAAGTCTCCCTGCTCTCCGAGATTCGCGACCTGATGGATCCCGAAGGTGCGGCCGAGCGCGCCAAGGCCGAGAAGGAGGCCGAGGAGGCGGCGGCGAAGGAAGCCGAAACGACCCTCTTCGAGCGCGAGGGCAATCCCGCGATCATCGCACCGATCGCCGGCGGCGGCGAGCCGATGATCCGGCCCAGCGCCGGCGGCCCGCCCTCTGGCGCCATCCCCCGCCAGCGTCTCGGTGGTTGGGAGACCGGCGCACAGCCCCCCGTTCGCGGCGGGTATCCCACCGGCTCGCAGCCTCCGATCCCCGGCGGCCCTCCGACCGGCTCGCAGCCTCCGATTCCTGGCTCGCAGCCGCCGGTCGCCGGTGGCGGCTACCCGACGCCTCCGCCGGCCTACCCGGGCGGCGCCCCCACCCCGCCGCCAGCCGGCTACCATCCGCCGCCGTTCCCCGGAGCGGGACCGGAGTACCCGGGCCCGGGACCTGATTTCGACGACCACGGTCGCCACTCCCGCTAGCGCGAGCTACTCAGTACAACCACCGCGCCCGCCGTCGATTTCGACGGCGGGCGCGGTGCTGTCAGCAGTAGGTCGGCCGATCAGTTGAGGCCGATCAGCTGAGCAAGCCTGGAATCTCCAAAGAACCCCAATTGCCGGACCGCCGCTCGTCACGCCGCCGGAAATCCTCTCGCCGGCCGCGATCGCCTCGCTCGTCCCACGGTCGGTTCTCCTCGCGCGGCGGGCGGTGTCCGGGCCGGGGACGGTGCTTGTCGTGCCGGTGGTTATGGCCCCACTCGCCGTCCCCGCCCGGGCGTTCGCGATCATGATGGTGGTCGGGTCGACCGAATCGATCATCGCGGTCGTGGTCACGTCCGTTCCAGCCGCCGTTCTCCCGGTCACCGCCCCCGCGCCCGGTACCGCCACCCCGGTCTCCCCCACCCTGCTCAGCGCCACTGCCGCCACCCTGATCGGCGCCGCCACCGCCGCTCTGATTACTGCTCGTCGCACCGCCGCCTTCGGAGTCCGGCTCGGCGTGCGCGGCCGCACCGCCAACCAGAACCCCCGCTGCGATCAACGGTGCGGCGAGAAGGGTCAGATGCTTTCTGATCATCGTGCTTCCTCGTTCACTGGGTTTCCCCACTTACTTGGTCGACCGGCACGGCAGTGCGCCCGGATAGTTCGACGACCCGCGGCGCCTGCGCGGCCAACACGGGATCGTGGGTGATCAGAATCGTGGTCCGCGAACGCGCCAATCGCAGCATCGGCTCAAGGATGCGCTCGGTCGTCGCGGAGTCGAGGCCGGTCGTGGGCTCGTCGAGGATCAACACCGGGGTATCGCGCAGGAAGGCCCGCGCCAGTGCGATCCGCTGCCGCTGACCGCCGGACAGGTTCGCCCCCGCATCTTGCAGCTGTGTGTCGTACCCCTGCGGCAACTCGGCGATGAACCCGTGTGCGTCAGCGGCCTTGGCCGCGGCCACGACCTCCTCGTGGGAGGCCCCCGGACAGGAGAACCGGATGTTGTCGGCGATACTGCCGCGGTAGAGGGCGATCCGCTGTGGCAGCAGCGTGATGTGGCTGCGCACGTCCTGCAGCCGTTGGGTCGACACGTCGGTGCCGTCGATCAGGATCCGACCAGAATCCGGATCGTAGAAGCGCAGAAGCAGATGGGTCGCCGAAGTCTTCCCCGCGCCGCTGGGGCCGACCAACGCCACGAACTCTCCCGCGTCCAAGTGCAGGGAGAACCCGTCGAACACCTGCTTCCCCGTGTCGGGGTAGGCGAAATCGACGTCGGAGAAGGTCACCGGGACACCACCGGCGGTATGCACCGGCGGTGGGACCGGCGGCGGCAGCGGCGACTCCGGATCGGTGTCGGTCTCGTCGTCGGCGATCACGATCGGCTCGTCAAGGATCTGCGCCACCCGCTCGGCACTTGCCGTGGCCGTCGTGATGGACACCGCGAGACTGCCCAACGATTGGATCTGCGGATACAGCTGACCAAGGTAGCCGGTGAGTGCAATGAGCCCGCCCAGGGTGGTACGCCCGGTCGAGATCATCCAAGCGCCGATCACCAACACGCCCAACATCACGAACAGCTCGACCAGTCCGACGGCCTGGCTGTAAAGCTCGCCGGCCTTGAGCTCGGCGATACGCGCCCGCATCCACTCCAGTGACTGCGCCCGCACCCGACGCCGGTCGGCCGGCCCCTGGTTGTCGGCAGCGATGGCCAACGAATTGTCGACCCCTTCGGCCACGAGCGCGCTGATCGTCCCGTTGGCGATCCGCTCACGCCGTGACACCCGCTTCAGCACGAGGCCGAACCACCGCGACACCAACGCCAAGATCGGTGCGAGCACGAACGCGATGAGGGCGAGTTCCCACTGAGCCAGCAGCGCGGCCACCGCGTACACGATCACCGAAAGAGCGGCGAGACTCGCGGAGACGACTGCCGAGGAGACGAGGTGCTCCGTGGCCTCGACGTCACTGCTGTGACGCGCGATGAGATCGCCCGACGGGTACTTGCGACGCACGTGCGGCGCCAACTGCTGAGTCCGTTCGTACAGGTCGTCGCGCACGCGGGTGACCATTCGCTCGGCGACAACCCCGGTGGTGACCTCGCCGAAGTAGGAGGCCACGGAGCCGAGGATGGTGACGCCGATCCACGCGAGCATGGGCTGGTACAGGCGGCCCATGTCGCCGGTGACCAGGACGTTGTCGACGATGTAGGCGAACAGGGCGATAGTGACGACGGTGGACAGCAGGTCGATCAGCTGCAGCACGATGCCGGCGAACAGTCGGCCCCACAGGCCGGACATGTAGGGGCGGAAGCGACGGATCGCCGCGAGAACGTGCAGCGGGGTCGGCGGCGGCACCAGCATCGCGTCGGGCAGCGGTTGCTCGTCGTCGTGCCCTGGGGTTTCGTATTGGGGCTGCTCGTCGTAGTCGGGTTGGTCCCAACGATCGTCTTGGCGGGGTCGCCGGAAGGAAACCATGCCGTCCTTTGCGTGCGGGCGCGCGGTAGCGCCCGCGCACAGTGGCTGCTTACGACGCTAGCGGCTGCGCCGTCGACATGCAGCCTCCCCCAGCGACGTCAAGGGCAACCCACAGCGAACTGTCAGACAGTCAGTCTTGTCAGCCGATGCTGAACGGCCGGCCCCACAGGACGATCTGGGCGGCCACTTCGTCGGTCTCCACCGCAATGGTGAACCGCGCACGGGCCGAGGCATAGCCCGCGCATCCGTCGATACGGAAGCTCTCCGCGCTGTAGGCGACACCACCGCGGTTGCCGCGGAAGGTGTAGGAGTTGACGCTGTAGCCGGTGTAGCTGGTGTCCGTGCCGGAGGTGGTCTTGATGATCGGCACCCAACCGGTCTGCCCCGGTCCGAGGTGCAGGGTGGCGCCGAAGTTCTGCATATGGCCCCACTGGTTGTTCAGCGGGTCGTAACCGTTCTGGGCACCGCCCAGGTTCATCTGGCAGCCGACGACGTAGCCGCCGGAGATGCTGCCGCCTTTAGCGCCGCCCCGACGGTGGCGACGATCTTCCCGGAGACCCACGCTTCCCGGCTCGTCGGGATATTGGCGACGTTGCCCACGTATCGCACGCTCTCGTCGTAGAGACGGGCCTTCACGGTAGTGCCGTCGACGAGGCGACGGGCGACGCTGCCACCCGGAAGTGGGCGGGCATCGGCGGAGGCCGGGAGTGCGACGACGGTCGTGGTGGCCGCGATGGCGGCGGCGCAGCCGGTGAGGGCGAGACGGCGGGCGAGGATCCGCGCGCGGGAGGTGGTGGTCATCTCGTCGAAAGTCCTTCTGCGCGCGTCAGCCGAGGCTGAAGGGCGTGCCGTAGAGGGTGGTCTGGATGGCTCCGGAATTCCCGGTGACGGTACCGCCCTCGGTGCTGTAGTTGTCGGTGGCGAGGACGGTGATGAACGACCGGGCCTGGGCGTATCCACCGCAGCTTTGCACGGTCATCTCCACGCCCGAGAGTTGGAGGCTCACGACCTTCTTCTTGAAGTCCTTGTTGAGCACCTTCACCACCACGACCTGGCCGGGCTGGACCGGGAAGTTGAGGCTGCCGCCGATGATCGGCAACGGGCTGGCCGTGGTGTTCGTCGACAGCGGCAGGTAAAGACCGCCCGTGAGTCCGACGTCGATACCGCCGACGTTGACCTGGCAACCGACCTGGTAGCCGACCTGGACGTTGCCGCCGCCGCGGTTGATCCGCGCGGTGAACGTACCCGCGACCTGCGCCGACCGCGCGACCGCGTTGAACGCGCCGCTCTCCTGCGCGAAGGCGAACTCGTTGACGCGCTTGAGCGTGACGACCTGGCCGTCGATGCCGGTCGTGCGCTTATATCCGTTGGGCAGTCGTGCGGCCGTCGCTTCGCCGACACCCATACCGGCCAGCGCGACGACTGCCGCCGTCCCGACTGCCAAGATCGAAGCGCTGCGTCGCTTCCACGCCGTGCGTATCGCCGTCAAGAGATCCTCCGTGCACAACAGTCCTCTAAATTCCGATGTGACGGTACCACTGCCTGCTGATCTAGCCGTGGTGGGGAGGTCGATTGCGCTCGTACCAATCGTCGGGACTGCCCGCCACTGCACCCGGCCCACGCTCGTCACCGGTCGTATCGGGCAAGTCGTCGCCGAACACCTCGTCGAGCCGCTTGCGGCGCTGCCAACGGGCCTCGTCGGCGGGATCGGCGTCGGCGGGGGTCATCGGGTCAGAACTCGGTGATGTCTTCGATGACGTGATGAGCCAGCAGCGTGATGGTCGCCATCCCGTCACGGACCGCGGCGCGCGAGTCGGCCAGGTTGACCACCAGCGTCTGGCCGGAGATGCCTGCGAGACCGCGCGACAGCCCGGCGTCGGTGGCGCCTGCGGCCAGTCCGGAAGAGCGGACCGCCTCCTCGATGCCGGGCAGTCGGCGGTCGAGCAAGGGCTCGGTCGCCTCCGGGGTGACGTCGCGGGCGCGGACGCCGACCCCGCCGACGGAGATGACGACGTCGACGCCACCGATGACCGCGGTGTTGAGCGCGTTGCGGATCTCCACCTCGTCACCGGAGACGACAACGGTCGCGTCGACGTGAAAATCAGCTTCTTCGAGCAGCTCGCCCACCAGCGCACCAAGACCGCCGGAGTCCAGGTGGTCGTCGGCGACGACCACGACCAGCGCGCGGGCCGTCACTGTGCCGCGGGTCTCAAGGTCCGACGCGGACAACTCCCGCGCGACCGCGTCGGCGACAGTCTCGTCGCGGGTGGTTTCATCGAACGCCGAGGTGGCCATGGGACTCCTTGAGATCGGGCTCAGTTGGTAGCGAGGGTCTTGAGGGTGACGCGCGCCGTCTGGGGCTTGCCACCGGCGGTATAGGCGACGTCGACACTGTCGCCCGGTGCGAATGATCGCACCGCGGCGACCAGGTCGTCGGCGCTGGTGATCGTGCGCCCGCCGAAGGTGTGAATCACGGCGCCGTCGGGGATGTTCGCCTCCGCGGCCGCGCCCCCCGGCACGATCTTGGTGATGCGGGCCCCCGACTGCGTCGGATCGGTCGTCGACGCCGGGCCGACCGACACGCCCAGGCTGGGGTGCTGGGCCTTACCGGTCTTGCGCAGCTGGTCGGCGACGCGCATCGCCTGATCGATCGGGATCGCGAAGCCCAGTCCGATACTCCCCGAGGCCCGGGCTTCGCCGTTCTGGTCGCTCCCACCCAGGGTGGCGATGGCGGTGTTGATCCCGATCAGCGCGCCGCGGGCGTTGACCAGGGCGCCACCGGAGTTGCCCGGGTTGATCGCGGCGTCGGTCTGGATGGCGTCGATCACCGCCGTGCTGTCACCGACGCGCGACGTCGACACCGGGCGGTTGAGCGCCGAGATGATCCCCGTCGTCACCGTGCCGGCCAGGCCCAGCGGCGAGCCGATGGCGATGACGTCCTGCCCGACGGCGAGGTTTTTCGACGTGCCGATGGTGATCGGCTGCAAGGACGGCTTGTTCTTCACTTGCAGTACCGCGATGTCGGAGATCGGGTCGGCACCGCGCAGTTCGGCCTGGGCTCGCGAACCGTCCTGGAAAATCACGATGATGGACGGTGTCCCGGTGGCCCGGCGACCGCCACCGCCGGCGACGACGTGGTTGTTGGTCATGATGGTGCCGTCCGTGTCGAGGACCACACCCGACCCCTCGCCCTCTTGGTTGCCGACCCGCACCGCGATCGATACGACTGACGGCAGCACCTTGGCCGCGACCGCCTGCACGCTCCCTGCTGGCGCGGGAAGCTCCTTCTGCGGTGCCCCATCGCCCTGGCGGTCACCGCCGACCGCCGCCGGAACGGGGTCTCGGTCGACGTTGGCGCCGACGACGCCACCGATGCCACCGGAGGCCAGGGCGAGCGCCGCCACGCCGGTGATCAGTGCGGCCCGCTTGCCGAATCCCGTGCTCTTGGCTCCTGCTGCGGGCGCGCCGACCGAGGCGGGCCCGGCTTGCCCGTACGGTGCCGCGGCAGCATCGGTCTGACCGTAGGCCGTGCCGGTCTGGCCGTAGCCCGCGCCGGTCTGGCCGTACGAGGCACCGCTCTGGCCGTACTGCGCACCGCTCTGGCCGTACGGGGTCGTCGGCACCGAGCCGTAGGCGGCGGGGTACGGCGACGTAGTGGGCTGTGCCGTCGACTGGGTCGGCTCATCGGCGGCTGGGAACGGCGACGTCGGCGGGCGGTGGTACTCCGGCCGCTGTCCCGTCGTCCCACCGTCGCCATCATGGCCGCCGCCGGTCGACGACTGCCAGGGCGATTGGTCGTTTGAGGGGGGTTGCGTCACAGAGTTGCCTTACTGTCGATCGGGCACGGTCGGGTTTGGGGTTTGTTCCAGCTTACTGGCGGACGACCACCGGGGGCGGTCCGACCGGTATCGGGTGGCCGGGCAGGGCCATCGCGATAAGCGCCCCACCCTGGGGCGATTGCGCCGCTGTCACGGTGCCGCCGATGCGTTCGACGACTTGGCGCACGATGGCCAGGCCGAGCCCCGAGCCGGGCATCGAGCGCGCCGCCGCAGACCGGTAGAACCGCTCGAAAACCAGCTCGCGGTCCTCGGCCGGGATGCCCGGACCGGCGTCGGCGACGGTCAGCACAGCGACGTTCACGGCGGTCTGGCGCAGGCGCACTTCGACGTGATGCCCGCCGGGCGACCATTTCGCGGCATTGTCCAGCACGTTCAGCACGGCGCGAGACAGGCCCGCCTCCTCACCGAAGACGAACCAACTCTCCGCGTCGACGTCGAACTCGACGTCGTTGCGGCGGCGTCGGGCGCGCTCAAGGCTGCGGTCGATGATGTCGAGCATGTCGATCTCCTCATGCACGACCTCCGGCACGTCTTCGCGCGAGAGGTCCACCAGGTCGCCGACGAGCGTCGACAGCTCCTCGATCTGGGCGACGATATCGCTGCGGAGTTCGATCATGTCTGCCAGCGGCACTGTGGGCGCTCCGGGTTCGGCCGACGCGATGAGTAGTTCGACGTTGGTGCGCAACGACGTCAACGGCGTCTTGAGCTCATGGCCGGCATCAGCGACGAGGCGCGCCTGCTTGTCGCGCGAGCTCTGCAGAGCGGCGAGCATAGTGTTGAAGGATTCGGTGAGGCGGGCCAACTCGTCGTTGCCGCTGACCGGGATGGGGTCGAGGACCTCGGTCCGGGCGACTCGTTCGGCGGCGCGCGTCAACCGGGCCACCGGCCGAAGACCGGTGCGCGCCACGGTCGTTCCGGCGAGCGCGGCCAGTGCCACGCCACCACCGCCGACGACGAGCAGGACCCACGCGAGGCGTTTGAGGACGCGCTCGGTGTGCAGCAGGCTCTGCGACATGATCAGCGTGTAGCCGCGGTCCAGTTTGCGCGCCAGCACCCGCTGGTCGTCGATGGTCCGCAAGCTCTGGTTGTACTGGCCCGGCCGATTGACGCTGCGGGCGATCCTGCGCTCAGGCGCCTCGAACGGAACCGAGCCCACGAGGAACGTCTGACCGTCGGGTCGGATGAGCGCGACGGAGATATTCGTCGAGAACACCGCACCCGACACCACGCGCTGCGGGTCGCCGCGCAGCGCACCGGTGCGCGACAGCGCGGTCATCCCGTCGGCGCGGCTCTCCAACTGGCGGTCGACCTCGTTGTACATGGCCCGGTAGACGACGAAGTACGCGGCTGCGGCCATCAACGACACCGACACTGCCACGACGGTGGCCGAGAGGAGCGCGACGCGCGTGGTCAGCGACGCCGAGCGGGTGAGGGCGAACGGTTCGCGCATCTCTCGGTGCGCGACTTCCTCGCGGTGGCGCTCCGACCACCGCCGCAGATCCGACCACATACTCAGGGCGGTGTCTCCCGCAACACGTAGCCGACGCCGCGCACGGTGTGGATCAGTCGCGGCTCCCCCTCGGCCTCGGTCTTGCGACGGAGATAGCCGACGTAGACCTCCAGCGCGTTGCCCGACGTCGGGAAGTCGTAGCCCCAGACCTCTTCGAGGATGCGGCTGCGGGAAAGCACGCGGCGCGGGTTCGCCATCAGCATCTCCAGCAGGGCGAACTCGGTGCGCGTCAGGCTGATCGCCCGCTCACCGCGGGTGACGTCGCGGGTGACCGGATCCAGCCGCAGGTCCTCGAATTCCAGGGCCTCGGAATCCTCGTCCTCGGGGGTGGCGCGGCGCAGTAGTGCACGCAGTCGGGCGAGGAGTTCTTCGAGGGCGAACGGCTTGGCCAGGTAGTCGTCGGCACCGGCGTCCAAGCCGGCGACGCGCTCGGAGACCGAGTCGCGGGCGGTAAGGACCAGGATCGGCAGGTCGTCGCCGGCCGACCGGAGTCGGCGGCACACCTCCAACCCGTCCATCCGCGGCATCATGACGTCGAGCAACAGCAGGTCCGGGCGGTGCGCGACGACCTTTTCGAGGGCTTCGAGGCCGTCACCCGCGGTCTCGACGGTGTAGCCGTTGAACGTCAGCGACCGGCGCAACGATTCACGCACCGCACGGTCGTCGT
>DLKD01000102.1:622-59300 GCA_002477755.1 Gordonia sp. UBA7599 | reverse complement strand
GTCTCGATCAGGATGCAGTCGATGTTTTCGCGCGCCGCGAGGCCGACGAGACCCGACGTCAGGTCGTCGCCGAAGTTGCGGGCCACCGCCTCCCGGACCTTGTCCAGGTCGATGCCGAGGATCTTCAAAGCCTCGCGATCCTCGGCGTAGCGGTCCTCATCGGAGGTCGGGGTGTTCTCGGGTTCCGCGGGTGCGGCACGCACGGCGCCGCGAGCGGTCTCCAAGGTTATGCCGTGCCCGGCGAGGACGGCGACCAGCGGATCGCGGGCGTTGCAGAGCACGCCCAGGATCATGTGCTCGGGTCGCAGGCTCGAGTGGCCGAGGTCCTGCGCCTCCGCCATGGCGAATGGAAACGCCATACGGGCGTCCGTGGTTAGTCGTGAGCCAAACATGAGGCTCCTCCTTCGTGTCATCCCGGCCCGGTCGCCAGAGCGGTCGGGGCCGGTGGGTTGTTCTTGGTCATTCGGTGGCCGAATCCTCAGTGCGCCGCGCGTACTTCTGGTGCACGGCCTGCCGGCTGATCTCGAGGACCTCGGCGATCTGTTGCCAACTCCACCCCGCGTTGCGGGCGTTCTCGACGTGGATGCCTTCCAGCCTGTCGGCCAGCGTCCGCAGTGCGCGCACAGCGGCAAGGCCGCGCGCCGGGTCTGTGTCGGCGACCGCCTCGGCGGTCGGGTTCTCTTCGGTCACGATGTCAGGTTATGTTGACACTCGCGATCTGTCAAGAATTATTGACGGCTTGGTTTGGTGCGATGCTTTCTAGCTCCCACTCCCATCCGAGCGCGGCAACCGTCGCAATGGTGGCATCGGTCAGGGCGTCGAGCTCGGCCTGGAAGGCGGGATGCGCCGGTCGTGACCCTGTCACGTGCATTAATGCGAGTCGCATACGCGCACGGAACGCCAGCCGGTTACCGCCGCGTGTCGTGCGAGCGCACCAGAGCCGCAAGCCAACCAGATAGACCTGCGCAGTCAGACAGAACGTCACTCAGCGACCGTCGACTGGCCACACAAAGTCGACTCGTGTGAGCGGCTCGATTCGGCTGCGCTCATGCCACACCGGGGTGGCGGTCGTGATCGTCACGTAGATCCCCCTCGCCGCAGATTCGACCCTGCCGTACTGGCTCGGCCAATCGATGCCATCGGCAAGTTCTTGGAGGCTTTCACGTCCCCGCCCCAACGCTCGCTCCACGAGTCCGGGCGCAGGAACGTAGTTCGACTTGTTCGAATTGCAGCTGGCACAGGCTAGGACCAGATTGGTCAGGCCATCGAGTCCGACCCGGGACCAGGGCAAGACATGGTCGACCTGCCGATCGCGCCGAATGCGAGACGCGCAGTAGAAGCATTGCGGCCCGTAAGCCGCGGCGAGCACCTCTGCCGGCCGCGTAAGCGACACTCGATCCGCGCCGAATAGGTGCTGAGCAACGTCTGGCTCATCCGCTAGGAAGGAGTTCATGCCGCGCACGTCCTGTGCCCACGCGAGTTGGAACGCAGGTTTGAGCAGCGGGGCCAATCTGGACAGGGATCGCGCAACTCCCGGCAGCAGCCAGATCTGGTTGCCATGCTCCCTGATCGATCGTTTCGTTGCGCTGTCGAGCCACGGTTCGTCGTATAGGAAATGCTCGGCCCGGGCCGACGTACCTACGTTCTGGAGCAGTTTGAGCGGGTAGCGGACGACATTGTCCTTCACCGCCGCCACGCAGAATTCGTACGCATCGGGCGCAAGAAGCTTCGCGGTCTCGAGCGGGATCTCACGGTGCCCTGCGACTGCATTGCGCAAGTTGGACAACGCCTTGAGGATCACGCTTCGCCCATCAGACGATTGCCGCAGGACCTGTCCTTCGAACGGACGCAGCTGACCCCAGTACTGCTCCATGACCCGCACGGTGAGCACATCGAGGTCGATCGGGACCTTCGCATCCGGATCGGCCGGTGCAAGTTCCACAGCAAGGTCCAGCAAGGCCACAGCTACTGCCAGCTTGTACGTGCCGGTTCGCCGGCCATCGTCGAGCACGGCGACCATCTTCTGGCCGACGGCAAGCGGGTCCACCGGCGACGTCATGGCGCCAGGCTAGTGGACAATGAGAGTCGTGACCGAGTATCCCGCCGCCAGTACAGTCGACGATTTCCATGCCAACCTCGCGGTCATCCGGGCGCGCATCGACGACGCGGCGCGGGCGGCCGGGCGCGACCCCGCGGAGGTCCGACTACTACCGGTGTCGAAGACGGTCGAGTCCGACCGACTCCGAAATGCAGTCGCCGCCGGCTGCGACTGGTTCGGCGAGAACAAGGTCCAAGAGGTCAAGCGCAAGCACGGCGAGCTCGCTGATACGGGGGTGAAGTGGTCGGTGATCGGGCACCTGCAGACCAACAAGGCCAAGGACGTCGCCGCTCTCGCCGACGAGTTCCAAGCGCTCGACAGTCTTCGCGTCGCTGCGGCCCTCGACCGGCGGCTTCAGACGCTGGGTCGCGGAATCGACGTCCTTGTACAGGTCAACACGTCCAGCGAGGAGTCCAAGTTCGGGTTGCACCCCGACGACCTCGCCGGCTTCCTCACCGAACTGGCCCCCTTCTCGTCGCTACGCGTGCGCGGGTTGATGACGCTGGCGGCACTCTCCGCCGACGCCGAGCGGGTGCGTGGCTGTTTCGCCCTGCTGCGCGACCTGCGCGACCGCGCACGTGACACCGACCCCGATCTCATCGGGCCCGGAGAACTGTCGATGGGTATGTCCGGCGACTTTGAGACCGCCATCGAGCAGGGGTCCACCTGCGTCCGCGTCGGCCAGGCGATCTTCGGTGCCCGCGCCACCCCGGACAGCCATTACTGGCCGAACTGATCTCCCGCTACTCGTCGGCGATCGATTCGGAGATGTTCATCCGCGCCGCCCGGACCGCGGGCGTGAGCGCGCCGACGAGGCACAAGCCCACCGACACCACGACGTAGATCAGCGTCGACCACTGCGGCGAGTAGTGCACCGCGATCGAGGTGGCCGCAGTCAGGATCTGGTCGCTGATCAGGTGCAGCAACGCACCCAGGATGAGGCCGGCCAACGAGCCGATGACGGCGATCGCTGCCGCCTCGGCCAACACCATTCGGAAGACGAAACGCCGCGACGCCCCGAGCGCGCGCAGCACGGCTAACTCTCGGCGTCGTTCGATCACGCTCAGCAGCAACGTGTTGAGCAGTGCCACCGCGGCCGCTACCGACACGATCCACTGGATCGCGACGGTGAACGCCCCGGACTGTTCAGCCGACTGTTGCGTCGCACGCACGGCCTCCTCGCCCGAATACACGTACAGCGGCAGTCGCCCGGCGGAATAGCGGGCCGCGACCGCGTCCAATCCCGCGCGCACCTGATCGACGTCGGCGCCCTCGTCGGCCATGATCTGCAGGAACGTCGCGCCCGGTCGGTCGAACCACTTCTGCAGCAGTGCCAAAGAGATGGCTGCGCTGCCCGAATCCAGCGCGACGTAGTCGACGACGTCGCGCACGACCAACCCGTGGTAGCCGGTCGGCGTGGCCAACACCACCTCGTCGCCGATCGACCGCCCCAGGTTGCGGGCGGCCACTGACGACAACACGATGCCGTCCCCGTCGAGGATCTGCCGCAGCGCGGCCTGGTCGGTCTTGTGCATATACGGTGCGCTCAGGCCTGGAGCCAAGCCCTGCACCAGGATGCGTGCCTCGCCGACGTTGACCCCGGCCCACTGGGAGGCCGCCACACGTTCGACGCCCGGCACCCTCGCGGCCGCCGCGGCCACGTCGTCGCCGAAGGTCGGGCCGGTCGGAATGCCGTCGCGGTTCGACGTCGAGAGGTAGAACGCCGGCTCACCGAGGCCCTGCAGCGACCCCGAGAGCGACGACACCAGGTTCTGCAACGCCCCAGAGGTCCCCATACCGACGGCGATCGCGACCGCGACCGTCATCACCGTCGCCCAGACGCGGCGCGACGCGCGGGCGGTGTTGACCGCCGCAAGTGTGCCCGGCGCACCGAATCGGCCGGCAAGAGCGGTCACCCCGCGCACCAGCGGTCCGGTGAGAGCGAAGCACAGCAACAGCCCACTCGCTCCGAATACGGCGCCGGCGATGATGGCGGTACGCCCGGGCACCGACGTCGCCAGCACCCACGAGGCCGCGATGCCGACCAGCCCGCCAACCGCCGCAACGGCCACGACCGGGCGCGACAGCGGCTTGTCAACGTCGCCGCCGGCCGCCGACATCGCCTCCACCGGCGACACCGAGAACACTGTCCGTGCCGCCAACGCCGTCGCGGCCACACACGCGGCAATGCACGCCGCCAGCGCCACGAAGGGTGCGAACACCGGCAGGTGATAGTTGACTGACGCACCGACGGAGTTCAGGGTCATCTCCGGCAGCCGACTGATCGCCCAGCGGCCCGCGAGGATGCCGACCGGAATGCCGATCAGGCCGCCGAGGAAGCCGTAGAAGGCCGCCTCTCCCAGCATGTCTCCGACCAACTGCCCGCGCCGCGCTCCCAATGCGCGCACCATCGCGAGCGCGGACCGGCGCGAAGCCACCGCCATGTTCATCGTGTTGAAGACGAGGAACCCGGCGATCACCAGCGAGATGACCGAAACCAGCAGGGTCGAGTCCCGGGTCACCGCGGTGGCGACCTCGGCCTGCTTCTGCCGGAACGCGGGGTCGACGACGACGGCGCGTCCGTTCACGACCTGGACGGCACGCTCGCGCATCTGCGACATATCGGCGCCGGGTTTCGCGACGACCAGCAGCGAGTCGACACGCCCGTCGCCCGCGTCGAACCCGGTCATCCGCTGGGCCAGCGGCAGGTAGGCGAAGAGGAAGTTCCCGCGGTTGAGGACTTCGGTGCCCTTTGCCGGCGCGATCCGCAAGACGGTGACGTCGACGCCGTTGACGACTACCTTCTCGCCTTCAGCGAGGCCGGTTCCCGGACCCGCGATTACACCGGTCTGTAGGTCGGCGAGGTCCACACCCTCGCCCGCGCCCACAGTCGCCATCGCATCGCGCAGCTGCGGCGACAACTGCGTCACGCGTTGATCGGATCCGATGAGCAGGCTCAGCTTCGGATCAGCGGACGGCGCGCCCGGCGGGTCGATGCGCACTTGGGCTCGGATCATCGGGACCACGGCCTGCGCACCGGGCAGCTCACGGCGCAACTGCCCCGCCAGGTCGGCGGGCAGACCGGAATCGGAGATCGCCGCGATCTCGAGATCGGCGTCGCCGGTCAACGCGGCGGTCAGGTCGCGCACCGAACCGGTCAGTGAACCGAACGTGCCGAATACCGCTACCAGCAGCGCCGAGGCGACGACGATCACCGAGAGCGACGTGACGACCCGCAACCGATGGGTGACGATCTCACGTAGGTTCAGCAGCCGCACCCGGGTCGCGCCCGCGCGCAGCCGGGCTGCGACCCCCATCAGAGGACGACCCGCCCGTCGCGCACCGTGATGATCTGGTCGGTCGCCGCCGCCGCGTTGGCGTCGTGGGTGACCATGACGACGAGGCGGTCAGGGCGGTCGTGGGCCAGGGTGGCGAGGAGGTCGAGGACATCACGGCCGGTGCGGCTGTCGAGATTGCCCGTCGGCTCGTCGGCGAGCACGATCGCCGGGTCCATGATGAGCGAGCGGGCGATCGCGACACGCTGCATCTGGCCACCCGACAGCTCGTTGGGGCGGTGGTCGATGCGGTCACCGAGGCCGACCCGCTCGAGTAGAGCCACGGCCTCCGGTTTCGCTTTGCGCAGCGACTGGTTGTCCAGCAAGCGCGGAAGGGCGACGTTCTCCCACGCCGACATCGTCGGGACCAGGTTGAAGAATTGGAAGATGAATCCCACGCGGCGGCGGCGGAACTCCGACGCGGCAGCATCGTCGAGGCCGGTCAGCGGCACACCGTCGACGACAATCTCCCCTGCTGTCGGTTGGTCGAGCGCGCCGAGGATGTGCAGCAGCGTCGACTTACCCGCGCCCGAGGGGCCCACGATCGACACGAAACGTCCGCCGGCCAGATCGAGGTCGACGCCATCGAGGGCGCGGACAGCCGTGTCGCCGAAGGCGTATTCACGCACCAATCCGCGCGCACTGACCAACGGCGGCGCGACGACGCTACGGGTGATGTTGGGGCTCACGCACCGACCTCGCCTTCGCGCCACCGGCCGTCGTGCCACAAGCGTCGCAGGGCTTCAGTCGCTCCGTCGATGTCGATGCCTTTGCCCGCCAACCACTCGTCGTCGAAGTAGGTCGTCGCGTAGCGCTCACCCGGGTCGCACAGCAGCGTCACCACCGATCCCGGTTCGCGTGAGGCAACCATTTCGGCGACGAGGAGCAGGGCGCCGTGGATGTTCGTACCGGTCGACGGGCCGACGCGGCGGTCGAGCAGCCCGGAGAAGAACCGCATGGCCGCGATCGACGCCGAGTCGGGTACCGCGAGCATCCGGTCGATCACCTGGGAGACGAACGACGGCTCGACCCGCGGGCGACCGATGCCCTCGATGCGCGAGCCGACATCGCTGCGCAGCGACCCGTCGCCGGTCTCGTAGGCGGGGAAGAACACCGAGTTCTCCGGGTCGACCACACACAGACACGTGTCATGGCCGCGGTAGCGCAGATAGCGTCCCAGCGTCGCCGACGTACCGCCGGTCCCCGCGCCGACGACCGTCCAGCTGGGGATCGGGTACCGCTCGTCGGCTAGCTGGTCGAAGATCGATTCGGCGATGTTGTTGTTGCCGCGCCAATCGGTGGCGCGCTCGGCCATCGTGAATTGGTCGATGAAGTGGCCGCCGAGCTCATCCGCGAGCTGTGCGGCGACGTCGTACACGTCGGCGGGGTTGTCGACGAAGTGGCAACGACCGCTCTGGCGTTCGATCAACCGCACTTTCTCCGGTGAAGTGCCCGCCGCCATGACCGCCACGAACGGCACGCCGATCAGCTTGGCGAAGTAGGCCTCCGACACCGCGGTGGACCCCGATGACGCCTCGATGACGGTCGTCGACTCGTCGATCCAACCGTTGCACAGCGCGTAGAGGAACAGCGATCGCGCAAGGCGGTGCTTGAGCGAGCCGGTGGGATGGGTCGATTCGTCCTTGACGTAAAGGTCGACACCGGCGGGCCGGCCGTCGTCTCCGGTCCATCGCGACCACGCCGGGAGTGGGATGCGCAGCAGGTGGGTGTCGGCGGAGCGTCGGGTGTCGGCCTCGATCGTGTGCACCGCTTCGCGGACCCAGTCACGGTTGACCCGGTGGTCGACGCTGCGGGTCATGGGCGCCTCAGCGCTCATCGCCGCGACTCACTTGCCCGGCTTGCGCAGCCGGCCCTGCAACTCCTGCCGTCGGCGCGCACGCTCGGCGTCGACGGCCGCGATACGGGTGTTCACATTGGTGCGCAGCGACTTGAAGAGCAGCAGGCCCAGCGGCAGCGCGATCAGCACGCCGAATGCCACGGCGACGATGAGCGGGACCGTCTGGCCCGCCAGCTTGCCGATACCCATGATTGCGGCGGCGATGACCGCGACCAACACCAGACGCGCACCTGCGTAGGCAGCGATGGCTCCGATCAATCCGGGTACTCCGGTCGGCGCTGGTGCGTCCTCCGACGATGGTTCGGGACTGTGTTCCTCGGTCACATGCCCACCCTATCCGGCCCGTACCGCAGACGGGATTGACGGTCACAGGAGGGCTACAAAACGTCAAACCCGACAATTTGACCATGTCTTTACCTAGTGATGACGGTTCGAACACCCGACCCTTGAGCGAGTAGAACGGTGTCACGGAGTCCAACACGACCGATTCGACGAAGAAGGGCACATCGTGACGATCCTCGACAACCCGGCCGGCATCACCGCCGCCGGCGCCAGCCAGTTCAACCTCAAGCCCGCCGACGTCGCCGCCATGTTCAGCGTCAACCCTAAGACGGTGGCCCGGTGGTCGACGGCTGGCATCCTGCAGTCGATCCGCACTCCCGGCGGGCACCGCCGCTACCGCGAGTCCGACGTCGTCGCGCTGCTGAACAACCGCTCCGCCCTCGCCCTGGACTAATCCCCTCGCGTTACGATTTCGCCGCCAGAGGCGAAAGAGTAAGCATGAGGTGGACCATCGCCCAGACCGGGCTATTCATCATCTCGCTGGCGTGTGACCAGCGTCGTGATGGCCGGCATCGCGTGGATACAGATCGGCGCGACGGCGGCCTGCGAAACTCGCTGGCGGGTATGAGTGACTGGGGTCCGGTCGCGAGGTTGCGAACCTAGGAATCGCGGTCCTGGTTCTTACGACGCAGGTCGAGGAGGAAATCCGGATCATCGTCGGGACCGATCGGCCCGCGCGGAGTCGGGCGGCGCGGCGTCGAATCGCCAGGCGCTTGGGTCATACGCCATAGGACCACGCCCAGCACAACGACGAGGATGAGCAGGATCAGATAGAGCACGGCGGACCTCCTACTGCCCAGGGTACGCGAGAGCTAGACGCCGGCGTAGGAGTGCAGGCCGGCGATGACGAGGTTGATCGCGAACAGATTGAACAACACCGTCGCGAAGCCGGCGACGTTGATGGCGGCCGCCTGGACGCGCCACCCGGCCGTCGCTCGAGCGTGCAGGTAGGCGGCGTAGACCACCCACGTGATGAACGAGACGACCTCTTTGGGATCCCAACCCCAGTAGCGGCCCCAAGCGTGCTCGGCCCAGATCGCGCCGCACATGACGCCGAGGCTGAACAACGGGAACGCGAACACCACGCACCGGTAGGCGATGCGGTCCAGGCGCTCGGATGCGTCTTCGCCGAACCAGCCGAACCGCAGGCTCAGCAGGTACAGGATGCTGGCGACACCGGAGACCAGTAGGACGCCCGAGCTGATCGAGATGATCGACACGTGGACGACCAGCCAGTACGACTTCAGCGCCGGCACCACGGGACTGGCCGCGGTGAAGAGGAAGCGGTCGTTGATGACCAGCAGCAGCAACACCGTCGCCACCACGAACGCCAAGTACTTGCGGTTCTCCGGCGCCCGCAGTGCGATGAGCCCGCCGACCAGACACGCGATCATCGTCAGTGAGATGAACTCGTACATGTTGCCCCAGGGGGCACGGCTCGTGGCGATTCCGCGGGTGACGATGGATCCCAGGTGGGCGAGCATGCCGACGAGCGCCACCGCATAGCCCATGTTGACGAACCGCTGGCCGCCCGAAGCGCGCTCGACCGGGACCACCCGGCCCGGCGCCGACTGTCCGGCGTCGACGACCGTCCCCGCACCCGCGCGTGCGAACACCGCCGGGCGCTGACCCGCCACCGCCGAACGCGTCGCGGCGAAACCGGCGAAGAGCAGCAGCACGGCCACCGCGTAGACGCCCAGGGCCGTGCCGTAAAGGACATCCGACCAGCGCGACAGGGTTTCGTCGACGTGGACCGCCACCTCACCGGGGGCGTTCGCAAGCATCTCGATCACGTCATCACCTCGAACCATCTGCGCCGAGCACCAGCTCGCGCGCCTGCTCGGAGAAGCCGTCGCCCCACCCCGCTGAATCGGTGCGGGCCAGGCCGGCCACCGTTACTACAGTACGTCGTTGACCGTCGGGTCCGTCATCGAGCACCCGGATGCGGGCCCATACGCGACGCCGCTTCACCAGCAGCGAGACGAGCAGCCCGAGCAGCATCACGACCGCCGACACCAGCACCCACAACTGCGCCGGGTCGTTGGACACCTGTATCGACACCCACCGCTGGTAGCCGTCGAACGTCACCGTCGTGCCGTTGTCGAGGTGCAGCACCCTGCCCGGCTTCAGGTTCGCCTGCCCGACACGTCTGAGCTGCCCGCTGTGCATCAGCGCGGTGTCCAGCGCATAGGCGTTCTGCGGCCGACCCGAGTCCAGGCCGGTGTCGCCTCGGTATACGCGGATCGCGACGTACGGGTCCTTCGGGATCGGCGACGACGACGAAAGCAATGTGCCGTCGAACTTCGCCGTCGGTGCGAAGATGCCCTCGATGCCGATCTGGTTTCGACGGCGGTCCTTTTCGACGGGGAACATGCCCGCGGGCGGGTCGACGCGCACCGCGCCCGAGGACAGCATCGTCTGCATCTCGTCGGGAGCGAACGGCACCGTCTGGGTGCGCTTCTGACCGTCGGGGAATGTCACCGTGAACGTCGGGGCGAATCCGTTTCCGAGTACGTACACGCGGCTGCCGGCCAGGCGCAGCGGTTCGTTGACGCGCACCCGCGCCAGCGGCCACGTGCCCGGATCAGTGGTCGGCGCACCTTCGGTGTATCGCATCATCGCGGTGTACATGTCCGGTTGCCCGGACGGCAGGAACGTGGCGGTGAAGTCGTCGACGCGGATGCAAAACGGCTGCAAGTCGGTGCCGTCGACGAGGCGACCGGCCCGGAACGAGTCGTAGACCGCGGTCGAGGTGTTGCACATGCCCTCCTCACCGTCGGCGACGAGGCTGCGGGTGCCCTCGTAGCCCCACATCTTGCCGACGGCGACGGCGATGAGCAGGCTCAACAGGGCGAAGTGGAAGACGAGGTTGCCGAACTCGCGCAGATAGCCCTTCTCTGCGGACACCTCGTAGGTCCCGACCTTGCTCTGATCGGGCGGATAGATCGTCGATCGCCAGCCGCGCAGATTGCCGCGGATGCGCTGCGCGAGCTGCTCGGGGTCGACGTCGCCGTCGACGACGATCTCCTCGTGGCGTGGCATGCGGGCCAGGTTGCGCGGCACCGGCACCGGGCGGGCCCGCAGGCTGCGCAGGTGCTCGGCCATGCGCGGCAGCAGACACCCGACCAACGAGACGAAGAGCAGGGCGTAGATCGCCGTGAACCAGCTGCTGGCGAACACGTCGAACAGTTGCAGGCGGTCCATGATGGTGCCCAGCCGCCCGTGGTTGTCGATGTAGGCCTGCGTCTTGGCCGCGTTGAGCGGTCGCTGCGGCAGCAGTGCGCCGGGGATCGCCGCGACGGCAAGCAGGAACAGTAGTGCCAGCGCGGTGCGCATCGACGTCAGGGAGCGCCACAAGTTGCGCGTGGGGGCCACGAGGTAGCGCTGCAGCGACGACGGGCGCGACGGGGGCTGCGGCGGTGTCTCGGGTGGCCTGGTGGCCACGGCGCCGCTCACAGCAGGATCCCGGCGTCGGGGGCGAACCGCGTCTGCAGCCACGCCACGAAGTGGTCCCACGCCCCGGTCACCAGCGCGAAGCCGACGAGCAGCAGTGCGATACCGCCGATGATCTGCAGGGTGCGGGTGTGCGCGCGCAACCATCCCCAGCTGCGCACGGCCCACGTCGAGGAGAGCGCAAGCACCACGAACGGGATGCCCAGGCCCGCGCAGTAGGCCACCATCATCGCGACGCCCTTGGCCGCGGTCGCCCCCTCGGTCCCGGTGACGGTCGCGACGATCGCCACCAGCGTCGGCCCCAAGCAGGGCGTCCAGCCGAGCGCGAAAACCGCACCCAGCAGCGGTGCGGCAAAGACCCCGAGGCGCCCGCCGTCGACGCGTTCGGCGGAGAACCGGCGGTCGGTCTGCAGCGCGGGGACCAGGCCGATGAACACCAGTCCCATGACAATGGTGATCAGGCCCCCGACGATCTGCAGCGGCCGGCCGCCGGCCCCGCTGAACCGATCGGTGATCCCGAAGACGGTGGCCATCGCCAGCACGAACACGACGGTGAACCCGGCGACGAACAGCAGCGCTGCCCCGACCACCCGCCGCGCACCGACGTGTTCCTCCTGCCGCGACTGCGCGACGGTGACCGCGGGCGCCTGCGCGCCGACCAGGCCGGCCAGGAACGAAAGGTAGCCCGGGACCAGCGGAACGACGCACGGCGAGGCGAAGGACAACAGGCCAGCCACGACGCACGCGCCGAGCGCCAGCAGCAGCGGCCCGGAGGTCGCTGCGTCAGAGAGCGCGCTGGCGGTGTTCACTTCGCTGGGTTCATTTTTCTGCGGCCACCCGGTTGACGGCCTCTTTGAGCTCGACCGCCTCGACGGCGCGCAGATACACCACCGCCGGACGGTGCTGACGGTCGAGGATCACCGTCGTCGGGACCACCGACGTCGGGGTCGTCAGCGCGGCGAGCCGGGCACCGGAGAAGTCGTAGATCGATGGGTAAGTGATGCCGCGGTCGGCGACGAAATCGCGGGCCGCGCCCCGGTTGTCGCGCAGGTTGATCCCGAGGAACGCGACGCCCTGGTCGCGGGTCTGCTCGTACGTCCGCTGCAGCAGGTCGGCCTCGCCGCGGCAGGGCCCGCACCACGAGCCCCACACGTTCACGACGACGACGTCGCCGTCGAAGTCCGACACTGCGACCTGCTTGTCGGTGACCAGCTCCGGCCCCGACAGCGGCGCGACCGGCTTGCGCTGCGACGGCTCGTAGTTGATGACGGTCTGCCCGCCGGGCGATACGAATTCCCAGGTGTCGCCCTGCCGTACGGCATCCTTGCCGGTACCGCAGCCCGCAAGCACCGTCGCACCGAGCACGACGGCAAGCAGCGCCGTGGCAAGTGCGGCGGGCCGTCGAACCGAGAACCTGACAAGCCGCACGTTCAGGCCCCCCGGATCAGCGGATCGGTGGCGCCGGCAGGCTCGGAGTAGACGATGTCGATAAGCGCATCACCGTCGTAGACGAGACTGGTCACCGAGGCCAGCGAGCACTGGCGGTGGCGCGGGTCGTGCCAAAGACGCTGACCCTCCAGGAAGCGGCGCAGCGTATATACCGGCAGCTGGTGGCTCACACAGACGACCTCGCTGCCGCGCGCCGCATCGCGGGCGGTGGTGGCCGCCCCCAGCATGCGGTGGGCGATCTGGATGTACGGCTCGCCCCATGACGGGGTGAAGGGGTCACGCAACTTCGCCCAGTGACGCGGCCGGCCCAGCACACCGTCGCCGACGGAGACCTTCAAACCCTCGAAGGCGTTGTCCGCCTCGATCAGATCGTCGTTGGTGATGATCTCCAGCCCGTGCGACGTCGCGATCGGCGTCGCGGTCTCCTGGGCCCGCTGCAGCGGCGAGGCGAAGACGGCGGCGATCTCGTGGTCGGCGAAGGCATCGGCGACGGCCTGCGCCTGCCCGCGCCCGGTCTCCGAGAGGGCGAACCCGGGCAGCCGCCCGTACAGGATGCCCGACGGGTTGAACACCTCGCCGTGACGCATCATGTGGACGACGGTGTGCTCGCCGGTGCGCGTACCACTGCTGCGGATGATCTTCTCGCTCATCGGTTGTCCTACTCCCCGCTCGTGGCGGCTGCGGCCGCGGCGGCTGCACCCGGCAGCGCGGCGGCGATGGTGGCGAAGGCGTCGTCGTCGAGGGCGGCCGAGACGAACCACGCCTCGAACGCGCTCGGCGGCGGATACACCCCGGCGTCGAGCATCGCGTGGAAGAACGGGGCGAACCGGTAGGTCTGCGTGGCGCGAACCTGGTCGTAGTTGGTGATCGGCGTCGACGGGTCGTCGGTGAAGAAGACGCTGACGAGATTCCCGGCGAACTGCACCCGGTGCCCGACGCCGGCCGCATCCAGTGCCTCCCCGAGCATCGCGCCTATCCGCTGCGCATTGGCGTCGAGTGCCGCATAGACGGCCGCATCGGCGTTGCGCAGCGTCGCCAAGCCGGCCGCCACCGCGACGGGGTTCCCCGAGAGGGTCCCGGCCTGGTAGACGGGCCCCATCGGTGCGAGACGGCCCATGATGTCGGCGCGCCCGCCGAATGCCGCGGCGGGCAGCCCGCCACTCATCACTTTGCCGAAGGTGTAGAGGTCCGCGGCGACACCCTCCAGGCCGAACCAGCCCGCGGGGCTGACGCGGAAACCGGTCATCACCTCGTCGATGATCAGCAGTGCCCCGTTCTCGTCGCAGAGGCGGCGCAGGCCGGCATTGAAGCCGGGCAGCGGTGGGACGGCGCCCATGTTGCCCGCGGCGGCCTCGGTGATGACGGCGGCGATCTGACCGTCGTGGTCGGCGAATGCGGCCTCCACAGCGGCGAGGTCGTTATACGGGAGGACGATCGTGTCGTGCGCGGCAGCACCGGTCACGCCGGGCGAGGTCGGCAGGCCGAGTGTCGCCACACCCGACCCGGCCTCGGCGAGCAGCGCGTCGACGTGACCGTGGTAGCAGCCGGCGAACTTGATGATCTTGGCGCGGCCGGTGAAGCCGCGGGCCAGCCGCACTGCCGACATGGTGGCCTCGGTACCGGAGTTGACCAGGCGTACTTCCTCGACGGGGTCGACGCGCGCGACGATCTCCTCGGCGAGTTCAACCTCGCCCAGGGTGGGTGCCCCGAACGACAGGCCGCCGGTGGCCGCGCTGCGGACCGCATCGACGATCGCCGGGTGGGCGTGGCCGAGGATCATCGGGCCCCACGAGCACACCAAGTCGACGTAAACGTTGTCGTCGGCATCGGTCAGGTGGCAGCCCCGCGCCGAGGTGATGAAGCGCGGTGTGCCGCCGACGGCGGAGAACGCGCGGACGGGCGAATTCACACCGCCGGGGATGACTTTGGCGGCGCGGGTGAACATCTCGGCCGACACGGCGGTACCGCGCACACGGTGATCGGGGGACGCAGTCACGACGTCCAGTGTGGCAAAGTCACCCGGCAAACCCCCAATCGGCTCAGGCAGCTGTCAGGTTGCCGCGCCATCTCACCGCAGCGCAGCGGCAACGGCGTCGGCGATCCCCCGCTGACCTGCGGCGTTGGGATGCACCGTGGTGCGCGTCCGCGCCCCGACCATCGGCTCCACCCAGCGTCGGTCCGGTGGTGCGCACGCATCGCGTCCCGCCGAGGCCGACCACGTGTCCACATAGGTGGCGCCTCCGGTCGTCGCGGCGGCGGCGATGGCACGGTTGAGCCGCACCTGCAGGTCGTCGAGGTAGGCGACATCGCCGGCCGCGATGCGCATCACCGGGTAGCAACCTCCGCGTGCCGGAAGGATGCGCGGGTACCCGACGACGAGCAGCCGCGCGTTGGGTGCGCGGCGCTTGACCAGTGCCACCGCGTCGACGAGGGCGGGCGCGATCGTCGTGGCCACCTCGTCGTCGAATCGGGCACCGCTGCTCCGGCGGCACGGATCGCCGTCGACATCGGTCTCGGCGACGGCGCTGCACGCGTTGACCGCGTCGGCGAAGAGACGGCCGTCATTGCCGCCGATCAGGAGGGTGACGAGTTCGGTCGACGGCCCCAGTACGTCGGCCTGCGGTGCGACTCCGAAATACTGTGCGACGGTGAGATCGGCGGTGGTGGCGGCTCCGCATGAGACGTCGGCGAACTCGGCGGCGCCTAGCCCGCGCAATCGGCTCCGTGCCGCGATCGTGCCGTCGTGAAGGCCGCGTGCGATCAACTGCCCAAAGTTGAGCTGCGAGCGCAGACACATCGCCGGGGAATCGGGAACAGTCGGGTCGATCCCCGATCCGGCTGCGAAGCTGTCGCCCAGGTGGGCGTAGCGGGCGGTGGACACTTCGGGCTGCGTGGTGACCTCGGGCTGCGGATCGCCTCGGGTACACGCTGTGGTCAATGCCCCAACAACCAACAGTGCCGCGGCCACACGGTTCAACACCACTCGATCAGGCTAGTTCGCAACCCTGCACGCTTTCGACAACCCAACGCCGATCGCCGGATCGACGCGGCATTGACGAAGCCCTGTGGGATTGCGCGGCCCAAAGACGGGCGAAACGAATACGGTAGAACCCATGGCTGCCGAAATCGATCCGACGACACCCGACCAAATCACCGACACCACCACCGTCGACGGCCTGCGCGCCGCGCTGGACGGCCGGTGGAAGGACGTCCGCGACGAGCTGCGCATCGCATTGGACCGTGCCGACCTCCTCCCCGATCCCGCGCTCGACCTGGGTCCCTCGCGGGCGAAGATCCTCGCCGAGATGAAGGAGCTGGCCTCGCAGAACTTTGCGTCGGCGGGCTTCCGCACCGAGCACGGTGGTACCGGCGACGTCGGCCGGGCGATCGTCGGCATCGAGATGCTGGGTTACGCGGACCTGTCGCTCATGGTGAAGTCGGGCGTCCAGTGGGGCCTGTTCGGCGGTGCGGTGGAGAACCTGGGCACCGCACGCCACCACGAGCGCTACGTCGCCGACCTCATCGACCTCAAACTGCTCGGCTCGTTCGGCATGACCGAAACCGGGCACGGCTCCAACGTGCAGGCACTGGAGACCACCGCGACCTATGACCCGAACACCGGTGAGTTCGTGATCGATTCGACGACACCCTTGGCCCGCAAGGACTACATCGGCGGTGCCGGCGAGCATGCCACCGTGTCGGCCGTGTTCGCGCAGCTGATCACCGGCGGGCCCGGCGAGGAGCCGACCAACCGCGGCGTGCACTGCTTCTTCGTGCCGGTGCGCGGCGACGACGGCGAGGATCTACCCGGCGTCACGACCTCCGACTGCGGCTACAAGGGCGGATTGCGCGGCGTCGACAACGGACGCTTCGTGTTCAACGAGGTCCGCATCCCACGGGAGAACCTTCTCAACCGGTACGCCGACGTGGCCGCGGACGGCACCTACAGCTCGCCGATCGAGAGCGACAACCGCCGGTTCTTCACCATGCTCGGCACTCTGATCCGGGGCCGTGTCTCGGTAGGCGCGACGGCCGGCGCGGCGGCCCGCAAGGCACTGGCCCTCGCGATCCGGTACGCACTGGTGCGCAAGCAGTTCGATGCCCCCGACGGCACCTATGAGATCACCATCCTCGACTACCGCGCCCATCAGCGGAAGCTGCTGCCACTGTTGGCGAAGTCATATGCGATCGCGTTCGCGCAGAATGAGTTGACCGCCGAGCTGCACGACGTCCAGTCACTCGAGGCCGACACCGTCGACCCGCACCGGCAGCGGCTGCTGGAAAGCTGGGCCGCCGGGCTCAAGGCGTACGGCAGCGGCCACGCCAGCCACACCATCAACGTGTGCCGCGAAGCGTGCGGCGGCGCCGGCTACCTCGACGAGAACCAACTGTCGATCCTGCGCGGCGACATCGATGTATTCACGACCTTCGAGGGTGACAACACGGTGCTGACGCAACTCGTCGGCAAGGAACTGCTGGGCTCCTACTCCGACGAGATGCGCGGGCTCAACGCTGCGGGCTGGGTGCGGTTCGTGGCCGGGATGGTCGGCGACGTCGTGGCCGAGAAGACCGCGGTGCGCCAGGTCGTGCAAACCCTGCTGGACTCCTCCGACGAGGATCCCGATAAGTCAGAGCTGACCAACCGCGGCACGCAGATCCGCCTGTTCCGCAATCGTGAGGACCACCTGCGACGCACCTGCGCGCAGCGGCTGCGCAAGGCCGCCGACGCCGACGACCCGTTCACCGTCTTCAACAACACGCAGGACCACTTGCTCAAGGCAGCGACCGCCCACACCGAGCGCCTGGTCCTCGAGTCGTTCATCGAGGCCATCGACAAGTGTGATTCGCGGTCGGCGGCGGAGCTGCTCGGCAAGGTCTGCGACCTGTTCGTGTACTCGGCGCTCGAAGCCGACCTGTCCTGGTTCCTGATGCATCGGCACGTATCGGTCGAGCGTGCCAAGGCGATCCGTCGTGGGGTCAATGACCTCTGCGAGCAGTTGCGCCCACACGCGCGCACTCTCGTCGACGCATTCGGCATCCCCGAGGCGCTCCTCACCGCGCCGATGCTCGAGCACGGCTGAGCCGACGACTAGAGGCCCATCTTCACGGCCAGATGCGCCTCGGTGAGCTCGATGCGCAACCGTTCGACGTCGCGCGCCCAGGCCTGCGCCAGCTTCCCGTTCACCATCCGGATACCGATGCCCTTCCGGCCGCGCGGAACCGCGGGGAGCTCGCCCAGCGCGGTGGCCTTCTCCCAGTCCTTGTAGTCGTTACCGGTGTTGGGCGGGTAGATCTTCGCGATATCGGCCAGGTTGATCCGGCGGGTCCCACAGCGGAGTGTCCTGTCGGTGAGCTCAACGCTGGCGTAGGTCCGAGCCGCGGTGATGAACAGGTATGTCGGCCCGGTGATGACGATGAAGAAGATGATCATCACCGGCCAGTGGACCTGCCCCGGACCGAGGGCCTCCATGAGCAGGATCGCCCCGATGAGGACCGGGCCGATCAGCATCGGCCACCAACCGCTGCCCTGCTCGGCGAACAACACCTCGCCAAAGTCCTCGTCGACGGGCGAGAGGCCGTCATCGGGCGCGGCAGACCCATCGGCGTCATTCGAGTCGTCGTCCGCAAGATCGACCTCGTCCAGGTCGACCTTCTCCAGGCTGACCTCGTCCTGTTGATCGTCTACCAGGTCGGCGGCGTCGAAATCCTCGTCGTTAGAGCCGACGCGCTCGGCGGGGTCACTCATGGGGGTGTCCCGTCCCTTCGTTCCGGTGGTTAGGCGCGGGCGGCTGCGAATATCCCTGCCACGGCGTAGTCGGGAAGGCCTGCGCCAACGCGGCCGGTGTCTTGGCGTAGGCCCGGAACTGGGCCATCTCGCGGCAGTAGGTGTCCGCGTCGCGTCGCATGAGTAGCAGGAGCGCCGCGGCCGCGCACACCCCGGCGACGATCTGCGGCGCCTGCGTCCAGACCCGCTCGCCGGCGAATGCCATAACCCCGCCGACGAGGACATACGCACTCAGGCCCGACAGGATCAGCCGCGCCCAGGTGTATCCAGCGCGCGCGAAGTACATCGCAGTCAGGGCGATCGCCGCGCCAACCAGGACAGCCACGACCAAAGATGCGACGATCAGCCCGGGGTTGGTCATCATTTCTGCCGACCGGCGCACGGTCTCGCTCGCGTCTTTGGGCAGTTCCGCCAACCGCTTGTCCATCGCGTCGCGCACCGTCGGGTAGCTCCCGATCTGGGTCAGCGCCAGCGCCACGATGACCACGAGCCACAGTTCAGTGGCAATCGCGATCGAGCTGATCAGCGCGGGCCGCTGGGGTGGTTGCGGCGGCATCGGGCCCGCGGGCTGGGCAACGGTCATGACTACCAGGTTACTGACCGGCCGACCCACTCACCCAACCGGCGACCTCGGCCGCCCAGTAGGTGAGGACGATCGACGCACCGGCGCGCCGGATCGACGTCAATGATTCGAGCACTGCGGACCGCCGGTCGATCCAGCCCCGCTCTGCGGCAGCGCTGATCATCGAGTACTCGCCGCTGACCTGATACGCGGCGACGGGGGCCGGCGAGTGCGCGGCCACGTCGGCGAGGATGTCGAGGTAGCCCATCGCCGGCTTCACCATGACCAGGTCGGCGCCCTCGGCGAGGTCGAGCTCCAATTCGCGCAGCGCCTCGGCACGGTTGGCCGGATCCTGTTGGTAGGTGCGCCGATCCCCGTCCAACGACGAGTCCACGGCATCGCGAAACGGGCCGTAGAAAGCCGACGCGTACTTCGCGGTGTAGGCGAGCAGTGCCGTGTCGGTGTGGCCGGCCTCGTCGAGCGCCGCGCGGATGGCGGCGATCTGGCCGTCCATCATCCCGCTGGGACCGAGCATGTGCGCCCCAGCCCGCGCTTGCGCCACCGCCATCGCCTGGTACCGAGACAGGGTGGCGTCGTTGTCCACGCGCCCCTGATCGTCGACGACGCCGCAGTGCCCATGGTCGGTGAACTCGTCGAGGCAGGTGTCGGCCATGAGGACGGTGTCGTCGCCGAAGTCGGCGCGCAGCGCGGCCAGCGCACGGTTCAGGATTCCGTCGGCGCTGTCGGCACCGGATCCCAGCGCGTCCTTGTCCTGGGCACGCGGTACGCCGAACAGCATCAGCCCACCGACGCCGGCAGCGACCGCCTCCTCGGCGGCGGTGCGCAGCGAATCGAGCGTGTGCTGCACGACGCCGGGCATCGAGGCGATCGGCTTGGGCTCGTCCAGACCGTCCGCGACGAACATCGGCAGCACCAGATGGCGCGGCGCGAGGTCGGTCTGGGCCACCAGGCGGCGCACGGCCGCAGTCGAGCGGAGGCGGCGCGGACGAATCGTCGGGCCGGTCACGCGTTCAGCAGTCACGCCGTCGAGTCTAAGGTCGCGCAATAGCAGTTAGCGAAAACGCTCGATTTCCGAGCGCAATCGTTAACTGATCAACCTAGGACCGCGAGCGGCGCGACTTCTTGCGCGGCGGGGGCAGTGCGCCCTCGGCACGTAGCCGCGCGGCGTGCGCAGCAAGCGCCTCGACAAGGTCGGGCACCGACGCCGTCTCGGGCCGCACATCGACGCGGAGGCCGAACTCGACCGCGGTCTCAGCGGTCTTCGGGCCGATGCACGCGACGATGGTCCGCGCGTGCGGTTTGCCTGCGATCCCGACGAGGTTGCGCACTGTCGAACTCGACGTGAAGCAAACCGCGTCGAACCCACCGGTCTTGATCATTTCGCGGGTCTCCGCGGGCGGCGGGGCCGCGCGCACGGTGCGGTAGGCAGTGACGTCGTCGATCTCCCAGCCGCGTTCCCGCAGGCCCTCGGCGAGGGTCTCGGTGGCGATGTCGGCACGCGGCAGCAGCACACGGTCGACCGGGTCGAAGACCTCGTCGTAGGGCGGGAAGTCCTCCAGCAGGCCCAGCGAGGACTGCTCACCGGACGGGACCAACTCGGGCTCGATGCCGAACGCCCGGACGCGATCAGCGGTGGCCTCGCCGACGCAGGCGATCTTCACACCGGAGAACGCGCGGGCGTCGAGGCCGAACTCGGCGAACTTCTCCCACACTGCGCGAACCGAGTTCGTGGAGGTGAACACCACCCACTGGTAGCGGCCGTCCACCAGACCCTTGACGGCGCGCTCCATCTGCGCGGGCGAGCGCGGGGGCTCGACGGCGATCGTCGGCACCTCCTTGGGAATGGCGCCGTGCCCGACGAGGCGATCGCTCATCTCACCGGCCTGCTCCTTGGTGCGCGGCACGAGAACCGTCCAGCCGTAGAGGGCGCGCGTCTCCCACCAGGAGAGCTTGCCGCGCTGGGTCACGACCTTGCCGATGGTGACCAGCAGCGGACCGAGTAGCTCGCCGCCCGAGTCCGCAGCGGTCTCCAGGGTGGCCTCGATGGTGCGCTGTGCGCACGTCGTGCCGTTGACGGTGATGGCCACCGGGGTGGTGGCGGGCAGGCCGTTGTCGATCAGTGACGCGGCGGCCTGGGCGAGATGGCCGGCCGTGCTGTGCAGGACCAGCGGACCGGGCGCAGCGGCCAGCGCCGCCCAATCGACGTCGCCGCGCACATCGGCAACCGTGTAGCCCGAGCCGAGCGGCATGCCGGCGTAGCTGGGCACGACCGCGGCGGCAGGCAGGCCGGGTAGGACCTCGAAGGCCACCGAGGTACGTGCGACAGCGCCGACCTCGGCCAGGACCGCGCTGGAGGTCAGCGGATCGCCGGCGACGACGCGCACGACGTCGGTCCCGGTCTTCGCGATTCCGACGAGGGTCTTGGCAACGTCGGCGGGGGCGCCGAGCGCCGGGTGCACACTGACCGGATCCTCCGACGAGGATTCGGCATCGACGTCGTCGGCCGTGTCGACCGCTTCGGGGTCGACCGGCTTGGTGCGCCGGGTGGTAGGGGCGGCCTCGGGTCGGTGGACCGAGCCGATCAGTTCGACGACGCCGGGCGGGACGTCGGGATCGATGAAGGCCGTCGTGGCGCTGCACAAAACGCTGCGCGCCCGGACCGTCAGCAGGTCCGGGTCGCCGGGACCGGCGCCCACGAACAGAATCCGTCCGGGGTTGACCTTTTTCGTCGTCCGGCTCATCACTCGCACTCTCCTACCCCGCTCGGGGCGGTAGTTCGTCAGCTAGGCCAGAAGCGATGCGGCTCCCGACTCCAGCATTTCCGCAGCGAGCGCGCGCCCCACGTCGGCCGCCTGCTCGATCGGCCCGACCATCGAACTCCGGATCACATCGGATCCGTCGATGGCCGCGACCGCCGCGCGCAGCGACAGCTCGAGGAAGATCCGACCGTCGTCGTCGAGAGACTCGACGACCTCTGCGTAGGCCCCCACCGGCGCGGTGCAGCCGGCCTCCAGGGCCGCCAACAGCGCGCGCTCGGCATCGACCGCGGCACGAGAGGACGGATCGTCCAACGTGGCGAGCGTGCTCACCAGTTGGGCATCGTCGACGCGGCATTCGACGGCCAGGGCACCCTGGGCCGGCGCCGGTAGCAGCACCACCGGGTCGAACGCCTCGGCAATGACCTGCGTATTGCCGATGCGGGCCAACCCGGCCCGGGCGACCACGACTGCGTCGAGTTCACCGCTGGAGACTTTGCCCAACCGAGTGTCTAGGTTGCCTCTTAGGGGGCGGATTTCCAAACCGAGACCCAATGCTCTAAGCTGTGCGACCCGCCGCGGCGCCGAGGTCCCCACGGTGGCACCGACGGGAAGTTCCCCGAGCACCCGATTTCCGGCGCTGACCAGCGCATCTCTAGCGTCTTGACGCGGCGGGACGGCGGCGATGACGAGGTCGGATTCCGGTGCCGTCGGCAAATCCTTGTACGAGTGCACCGCGACGTCGATCTCGTCGTTGCGCAGTGCGACGCGTAGCGCGGTGGTGAAGACTGCGACGCCGATCTCGGCGACCGGGGCGCTGGACATGTCGCCCTCGGTTTTGATGATGACCAGTTCGGCGGGGTGTCCAGCCTCGGTGAGAGCCGTCGCGACGTGGCCGGCCTGGGTGGTCGCCAGCAACGATCCGCGAGTGCCGATGCGCAGCGGTCGGGTCATTGACGCCCGTCCTGGGGCGGTGCCGGGTCAGGCAGCCGACTCGCCTCGGCGTCGGGCACCGACACCGATTCGGCGGCACCCGGGCGCAGCTCGAACAGTTCGCGCAGCGCCTCGGCGTACTGATCGCCGTTGGCGGTCGCCGCAAGTTGCTTCACGCGCACCGTCGGCGCGTGCAACAGCTTGTCGACGACGCGGCGCACGGAGTGGGCCACCTCGTCACGTTCGGCATCCGACAATGACGGCAGCCGTGACTCCAACCGCATGATCTCGGCTTCGACGACCTCATTGGCACGCTGGCGCAGTGCGGTCACCGTCGGTGTGACTTCGGCGCGGCGCTGGGCGGCGAGGTAGTCGGCGAGCTCGGCGGCGACGATGGCGCGGGCACCGAGCAGGTCACCCTCGGCGGCCTGCGTCTCCTCGTCGCCGCGCAGTCCTTCGATATCGATCAACTCGACACCGGGCAGCCGACCGGCCGCAGGATCGACGTTGCGGGGCAGCCCCAGGTCGCAAATGACCAGTGGGGTGGTGGCAGTGCGTGCTGCCAGTGCATGGTGCACCTCGGCGACGGACACGACCGAGCCCACTGAACCCGAGCACGTCATCATGACGTCGGTTCCGGCCATCGCCGCGGGCAGATCGGACAGACCCACGCCGACGGCGGTCACTCCGGGATGGTTGGCGGCGACGTTGTCGGCCAGCCGCTGTGCCTTCTCGACGCTGCGGTTGACGATGGTCAGCTCGGTGATGCCCTCGCGCGCGAGGTGCACGGCCGACAATCCGCCCATGGCACCGGCGCCGAGGACGACGCCGCGGCGCAGATCGGTGCCCGCGGCGGCGAGGACGCCGCGGGCTCGGTGCAGCGCGACGGAGACGACCGATGCACCGGCCCGGTCGATACCGGTCTCGCTGTGGACACGCTTGCCGACGCGCAGGGCTTGCTGGGCCAGTTCGTGGAGCACCCGCCCGGCGGTGCGATGGGCGTCGGCGCTCGCGTAGGCGCCGCGGATCTGGCCGAGGATCTGTTGCTCGCCGACGACGAGCGAGTCGAGCCCGGCTGCGACGGTGAAGAGGTGTTCGGCTGCGGCCTCGGAGTACCGCACGTAGGCATGCGCGGTCATCTCATTGATGGTCAGCCCGGAATGCTCGCCGAGGACGTCGCCCACCGCCTCCAGCGCCGGGTGGAAGGCGTCAACGACGGCGTAGATCTCGATGCGGTTGCACGTGGAGACCACCATCGCCTCGGAGATCGCGGATGCCGCGAGCAGGCGGTCGACGATCTTCGGCCGATCGTGCTCGGCGACGGCCAACCGCTCGAGCACCCCGACCGGGGCGCTGCGGTGCGATACGCCGAACAACAGCACACTCACAATGGGTTCACCTGTTCCCCGCCGCCGCGAATGACAGCAGCTGCAGTTCCAAGGCTAGGTCAATTTGGCGGATCGAGAGACCTTCGGCCGGAACCAGCGTCACCGGCGTCACGTTGAGGATCTGCTGCACCCCGGCAGCCGCGAAGGCGTCGCAGACCTCCTGTGCGAGGTCGTCGCGCGTCGCGATGACGCCGATGTCGAAGGGCTCACCGTCGGCGGCGGTACCGCCGATGTCGCGCAGCGGGGCGATCACCGGACCGTCGGGGGACATCCGGGCGCCCACCAGTCCAGGGTCGTCGTCGAACAGGGCACCAAGGGTGAAGCGGGGGTCGCGCCCGGTGTGGGCGAGCAGCGCCCGCCCCAGCGCGCCGACCCCGGCCAATGCAACAACCTGCGCGGAGTCGCTGTGCAGCGCCATCGACACCGTCGCGATCAACTTGTGCACCTGGTAGCCGACCCCGCGGACGCCGTGCCCGCCGACATACGACAGGTCCTTGCGCAGGATCAGTGGGTTCACGCCCGCGGCCTTGGCCAATTCCGCGCTCGAGATGACGGTGACACCGTGGGCCGCGCGGTCGCGCAGTGCAGTCAGATACGTCGCCAAACGGGCAACCGACGGGCCAGGGATCTTGGCGGTCGGTCTGCTTGGAGACAGCGACGTCATGGTTTCAGGGTATCTGTCGCCGATCTAGGCGGTGGACCGGGGCACTGCGCACGGGGTGGCGGCGCGAGTACACCCGCGTTCGATGCTCCCTCAGCCGGCGATGCCCAAGTCGGCGCGCAGCCGGGGCTCGTCGACAGCCCAATAGCTGTGCTCGGCACCGTCGAGCAGCACGACAGGCAGCCGGTCGCCGTACTCGGCGCGCAGTTCGCGTTCACCGGCCTGCGCGCGCTCGTCGACGTCGACCTCGTCGAACCCCACACCCGATTCACCGCAGATCCGGTCCAGGTCGGCGCGCGCCGCCGCGCAGGCGGTGCACCCGGCCCGACTCAACAGGACGATCCGCGACTGCGTCTCACTCACGCCCACCAGTCTGCCATTGTGGTTAACCTGAACATGCCAGCCGCAGCGAACACATCGGAGTGACGACGTGAGTGATGAGCCCGACCGGACGGACCCGGATATCGAGCCGAACGCCGGTGCGCAGCCGGGTACCGAATCGGACGTTCCCGAGGTCGTCGACGAGGTCGACATCGTGGCCGTGGGCGATGGACCCGACGGGGTCGAGGTGATCGAGTCGGTGACGGTAACCGACGACGGCCCCGGCGAACCCGACCGCCTCCGGGAATGGGTGTCACATGCCAGCGGACGGTTCCGCCAGACCGCCGCGGAGGTGCGGCAGTACCTGGCGGGCGAGGCGGCGGCCAAGGCCGCCCTGGAATCGTTGGCGCAGCGCGCCCAGACCCCGCCCGACGGTGCCGACCTGACGGCGGCAGCCTTCTTCGACGTCGACAACACGCTGGTACAGGGCGCATCGATCGTCCACTTCGCCCGCGGCCTCGCCGCGCACAAGTACTTCTCCTACAGCGACGTCGCCGGCGCACTGTGGGCACAAATCAAGTTCCGTGTCACCGGGAAGGAGAACGCCGAGGACGTCGCCGAAGGCCGGGAGAAGGCGTTGTCGTTCATCGCCGGACGCCCCACCGCCGAACTCGTCGCACTGGGCGAGGAGATCTACGACGAGTACATCGCCGACAAGATCTGGGCCGGAACGCGTGCACTGACCCAGCGCCACCTCGACGCCGGGCAGCAGGTGTGGCTGGTGACCGCGACGCCCGTCGAGCTGGCCCAGACCATCGCCGACCGCCTCGGTCTGACCGGTGCGCTGGGCACGGTCGCCGAGAGCGAGGACGGCATCTTCACCGGCCGCCTCGTCGGCGACGTGCTACACGGCCTGGGCAAGGCCCACGCCGTGCGCTCGCTGGCCATCCGCGAGGGGTTGAACCTGCAGCGGTGTACCGCCTACTCCGACTCGCACAACGACGTCCCGATGCTCTCGCTCGTCGGCACCGCCGTCGCTATCAACCCAGATTCGGACCTCAAAGACATCGCGAAGGTGCGCGGGTGGGAGAGCTACGACTTCCGCGTCGCGCGCAAGGCCGCCAAGTACGGCGTGCCGACGGCGATCGCTCTCGGGGCGCTCGGCGGTGGCGCGGCCGCCGCGGTACGGCGCGGCCGCAAGGGCTAGCCGGTCCGACGACGACCAGCTCCATCGAGCCGGCCGGCCAGCTGAAGTGGCGAGCCGCAGTCGTCAGCCGAAGTAGACGCTGCCGCGGCGGCTGAGCATGCGGAACAGCGTCTGCTGGATCTCTTCGCGGACGTGATCGGTCAGGTCGAAGACGACCAGCGGGTCGTCGGCGGCCGAATCCTCGTAGTGATCGGTGGCGATCGGCTTGCCGAAGTGGATGTGCCACTTCGACGGCAGCGGGATTGCACCCAGCGGGCCCAGCCACGGGAAGAGCGGCGTCACCGGGAAGTACGGGAGGCCGAGTACCTTGGCAACCGGTTTGAGGTCGCCGAGCATCGGGTAGATCTCCTCGGAACCCACGATCGACACGGGGATGATTGGCGCGCTGGTGCGGATCGCCGTCGTGACAAAGCCGCCGCGCCCGAAGCGCTGCAACTTGTAGCGGTCCTTGTACATCTTGCCGATGCCCTTGTAGCCCTCCGGCCACACGGCGGTGAGTTCACCGTCGCGCAGGAGGTGCTCGGCGTCGCTCGCACAGGCCAGCGTCGCACCGATCCGGCGCGCCACCTCACTGATCACCGGCGAATCGAATGCCATGTCAGCGGCGAGGATGCGCAGGAACCGCCCATTCGGGTGGTTGTCGTGGACGGCGATCGAAGTCATCAGCGCGTCGATCGGAATGGCGCCAGCGTGGTTGGCGACCAGCAGTGCGCCGCCCTCGACGGGCAGGTTCTCCGCGCCGGAGACCTCCACGCGGAACCACTTCTCGTACACCGGGCGGATCGCGGGGAACCAGACACTCTCGGTGAAGTGCGGGTCGAAGCCGAAGTCGTCGACTTCGTAATCGCCCGACAGGCGCTCACGCATGTAGCCGGCCGTACCGGCAAGTGCGTCGGCGACCCCTTCGCGCAACCCGTTCAGGCTGAGCAGCGGGCTCTGCTTCGACGGACCGACGTGTTCGACGCCCAGGGACTCGTTGTGGATCCGCGCGTCGTCGCTGATCGGGGTGACCTCGGCCGGCTCCCGCCCGAATCCATCGGTGTTGGGATGTCCGGAGACGCCGGCCTGCGACGGGTGGCGCTGCTTGCCCGAGGCCCGACGCGCTGCGGTGTCGAGGGCGGGATCCCCACCCGGCGTCGAGTACAGCTGGATTACCTTCGCCGTGCGCGGATCAGAGGCGCGACGACCAGACATAAGGATTCACCCCCAACGGTGCATAGCTGGATCAGGACGGAAAGCGCGCTAACGCTTGCTCCAACCTTACGGGTTCGCCGCGCCAGATGCCCGCGATGCCAACGACCGTCGTCAATGTCACATCCCACGCGCCCCCTCAGGACGCACAGGAGTCACACCGGTCGCTATAGCAACTGGTGTGCGGTGGACACGATGCGTTGCTCCAACTCGCGCCAGCGATTCGGACTGACGACCATGTCGGAGGCGCCGCGCTCGATGAAGTCCTCGAGCGTCTCACTGGTGGTGAAACGCGGTTCGAACCCGAGGCGCGTGCGCATCCGCGTGTTGTCGAGGACGCGGCCATAGGTCAGGTAGTCCATCTGCGACGATCGAAGGCGCGCCGATCGCACATCGGCGAACACACCGGTGATGGGTGTGACCAGGCCGGAGGGCACCGGTAGTTCGATGCGTCCGGCGCGGCGGATCGCCTGGGTCAGCGTGATCACACCGTCGGCGGCGATGTTGAAGGTGCCCGACGGCGCGGACAGCGTGATGTGCTCGAGCGCCCCGAGCGCATCCTCCTCGTGCAAGAACTGCAACCGCGGCTGGTACCCGATCACCGACGGGACAATGGGCGCCGACAGGTAGGCGCCCATTCTGGTCTGGATGCGCGGGCCCAGGATCGCCTGGTAACGGGCGATGGTGACGTCGATATCGGGGCGGCGACGGGCGAGGCCGCGTGCGTAGCCCTCGATGTCGAGCAAGTCCCGGCCGTACCCGTTGGACGGCTCACGGACCGCATGGTCACCCTCGCTGAAGAATGCGGGATCCTTGCCGCTCGCCCCGTACACCATGGCAGTCGAGCGGAGCACCAATCGTTTCACCGATGGGCTGCGCTGACATGCTGCGCACACCTGCATGGCGCCGACGACGTTGAACTCCTTGATCGCCGCCGAGTGCGGCGACAAGTCCATCACCGACGTTGCGGCGTGCACCACGGTGTCCACGTTGTGGGCGGCGATCGTCTTGGCGATCGTCGGACGCCGGATGTCCAGACGCAAGAATTCCGCGCGCCCCATCCGGCGCAGCAGCGCCTTGCTCGGGACGCGCGAGTCGACGGCAAGGACCTTCTCGATGTCCGGGTTGGCGGCCAACCGGGCCACCAGGTAACCACCCAAGAACGTGGAGGCGCCCGTGACGAGCACGACGCGTGGCGGCGTAGGCCCGGAACCGGTGTCCTGCACCATGGCTGCCCCCTACGACGTTCTGGAGTGGTCCGGCGGAATTACTTGCCGAGTTTACGACGCTGAACGCGAGTGCGCCGGAGGAGCTTGCGGTGCTTCTTCTTCGACATGCGCTTGCGGCGCTTCTTGATCACAGAACCCATGGGGGAGCTTCCTAACGTTTGGTCATTCTTCCGGGCCTGCGGGCCGCGGCGGGAATGAGGCCACTTTACCGGTCGTGCGATGACCGGCCCTAATCGGCTCCTCGCGGGCGGCGCAGAGCCTGGGATGCAGACCTACTCTGCGCGGTCAGCAGCCATGACAAGACCCCGGCCGAGGGCTCGGTCGGGGATTGCCACGGTCGTGACCGCGCGTGATGACTAACCGGCGTCGAAGTACGACGTTTCCAGGTAGTCGTGGACAGCCTTGGCGTGCACGCGGAACGAACGGCCGACGCGGACCGCCGGCAGCTCACCGTTGTGGACCAGGCGGTACACGGTCATCTTGGAAACGCGCATCAGCGCGGCAACTTCGGCCACGGTGAGGAACTGCGAACCGGGCGCATTCCCACCATTGCGGTCACCAGACAAGTCTGCAGGTGCCATTGATACTCATACCTCTCACAGCACGAGTCGTGGCCGTTGGCTTCCCCTCCGACGGACATCTGACACGCACGTGCTGAGGGAAGCTTAGCGTGGCTGATGTGAAAATAGCGACGGGAGTTGCAGAGAAAAGTCGATTTGTTGCCTGAGCGTAGCCTGAGCGGCGAGCCACCTGCGCGTTTGCGGCGTCCGTACCGCTGATGGTCAGTCTCGGCCGTCGCCGCCGTTACCTGTTGAACTCTCAACTTCTGATCGACGGCTGAGCTTGGCACTCTTCGCCGCCGCGGCCGCCGTCGCCGAATACATCGCCGAACGCAGGCCCCCGCGCTCCAACTCGGTGATCGCCGCCGCCGTGGTACCGCCGGGCGACGTCACGGCCGCGCGTAGATCCGTCGAGGTCATGCCGGACTCGGTGAGCATGGCCCCCGCACCACGAATCGTCTGCCGGGCGAGCACCGCCGCCTGAGCGCGCGTCAGACCCAGGGCGACCCCGGCGTCGATCATCGACTCGGCGAGCAGGAACACATAGGCCGGACCCGATCCCGAGATCGCGGTTACCGCATCCATGAGGGACTCCGGCACAACCATGACCTGGCCGACGGAGCCCAGCAGGTTGCTGACCGCGGCGACCTGCTCCTCGGTGGCATAGCGGCCAGCGGACAAGGCGCTCATCGCCTCGTTCACCAGTAGCGGCATGTTCGACATGACCCGCACGACCGGCGACCCGGCCGGCAGGGCGTTTTCGTACTTTGCGGCGGGCAGCCCGGCGACCAGTGTCACCGTCACGCGCTCGACGTCGTTGTTGTCGTCGACCTTGCCGAGCTCGGCCAACACCGAGTCGACGGCGTCGGGCTTCACCGCGATGACGACGATCTGGGCGTTCTCGGCCGCCGTCGCGATGTCGGTGACCAGCACCTTGTATTCCGCGGCGAGCTCCGCAGCCCTATCGGCGTCGCGCTCGACGACCGCCACGTCCCGGGTCGGCTTGCCTGACGCCAGCAGACCGGCGAGCAGCGCCTCCCCGATCTTGCCTCCGCCGATGATCGCTACGCGTTCGGCCATGTGTGGGTCTCCATTCTCGGGGTGGGCGGCAGCGGGGCGGCGGCCGTCACGGGCGCTCCTCCCCACCGATAGGCAACGGACCCCCGGCCACGTCGGGGCGCCGCAGGTGCGTGCGGGCGAACTCGAGGGAGCGGGCGAGCATGGCCGCACGCTCGGGCTTGGTGCGCGCACTGCTGGTCGTGACCTCCAGGACGACTGCCCCGTCGAAATCACTGGCCGCAATCCGCCGGCAGATCTCGCTGCACGGTTGACTGCCATCGCCCGGAATCAGGTGCTCGTCGTGCGCGGCGCCGTCACCGTCGGTGAGGTGCAGGTGCTTCATCCCCGACGCCATCCGCTCGAACATGGCCAGCGCGTCCATGCCCGCCGTGGCGGTGTGCGATAGGTCCAACGTGTAGTTCGCGTAGCCCTCATCGGTCGGATCGATCGACTTGCCGAACGCCGAGGCGGACAGTCCCGCCGTACCACCGCGGGCCTGCAGTCGCTTCACCGAACGCTCCCCCGCACCGAAGAAGCGATCGGCGCGCAGCGGGAACATGTTCTCCACGGCGACGGCGATGCCGCTGTCGGACTCGAGTTCGCCCACCAGGTCGTCGAAGGCGGCGACGTAGTTGCGCTGCCACCGGAAGGGCGGGTGCACGACGACGGTCGGCGCACCCAAGGCATCGGCGGCCCGCACCGACCGGGCCAGCTTTTCGATGGGGTCGCGCCCCCACACCCGCTGCGAGATGACCAGGCACGGGGCGTGGATGGACAGGATCGGCATTTGGTAGGCGTGCGACAAGCGCTCCACGCGGCCCACATCCTGGCTGACCGGGTCGCCCCACACCATGACCTCGACACCGTCGTACCCCAGATCGGCGGCGTAGGCGAACGCCGCTTCGATGTTCTGCGGATAGACCGATGCCGTGGACAGGCCGACCGGCACTTCCTCGAGAATCACGAGGTCGCCAGGAGGATCAGTGGTCCGAGGGTGATGAAGAGTCCGACCCCGAGTGCCAACAACGTGGTGGGCAAGTCGTGGCGCCGCCGAACCAGGTGCACGATCGTCACGATGCCGAAGATGACGACCGCCGACAGCACGAGGGCGAAGTAGACGTTCCAACGCCACAACTGCACGAAGCCCCAGAAACCGCCCGCCCCCAGGGCGAGGCCGGCGATGACCTGGCCGATGATGATCAGCCACTGGGCCAGCGGCGAATGCTTGGAGGCCAGCGGAGCCTCGTCGACGACGGCGGTATCGGAGTCCTCCGCGGTAGCGCGACGGCGCGACGGCTTAACCTTCGCCTCCGGCACGACGGGAGCGATCACCGTGGTGGCGTCGGCCTCGGGTTCCGGGCGTGCGACGGCGAGGGCCGGGACCACGCTCGGATCGGCCTCGGTATTGGCCGCCCGGCGCGTGCGCGACGGGGTGATCGCCGGCTTGTAGGTATCGTCCGCCGCCGGCTCCGCGGTGCGTGACGCGGCGCCGGGGAGCGAGAAGCGCCCGGTCACCGGGTCGACGAGTGGCTTGTCCACCACCGGGACCATCTGGTCGATGTAGAAGTCGTCGGCTTCGACCGGCGTCAACGCAGCGGTCACCTCTGTCGAACCCGGGACGGACTTCTGCGGCGGGATCGGTGCGATCACCGCGGGCGGCGCCGGTGCGACAATCGGATCCGGCGCGGGGACCGACTCAGGGGCGGGGGCAGGATCAGGAGCGAGGGTGCGCGGGACCGACTGGGTCATGGCATCGGCGGGTGCCGGTCCGGGAACCTCCGGAACCGCCGGTGTCACCGGAGCGACCACCGCAGGTGTGGTCGGCACTACCGGGGGAACCAGTGGCGGTGCCGTGGGCGCCGCTGCCTGAGCGGCGCGACGGGCGGCTCGCTTGTCGTTGGCACCCTTGCCCTTGCCCTTGGCCTTGGGCTTGGGCTGCTTGTCCTTGCCGTCGGTGGACTTGCGCCGGCCGAACAATCCGCGCTTGGCCTCCTTGGGTCCCTCGTCGGCGATCACATCGTCGAAGTTGCGATATGCGTCGAAATCGACGTCCTCGTCGGTCCGCAGGAACGATCCGGTCGGCGGCCCACCGAGAGGCACCGCAGCCGTCACCGGCGTCGTCTCAGCGGACGCCACCACCATCTCCGCGGACGTCTCGACGACCGGGATGATGCCGGTGGCCTTGTCGGCGTCGACGACCACACCCGTCGACTCCGGTTGCACCGCGGGTTGGAACGACGGCATTCCGCTGGCGGTGCGGGACACACTTACCGACGCCTCGTCCACCTGTGGGCGGACGGCGCGCTGCGCCACCGGATTCGCCGAGCGCGGGAATGCTACGCGCGGGATCTCGCCCGTCTCGGCGCTGGCCCGGTTCGCCTCACGCTGGCGCGCCAACAGCTCTGAGACCGGGATCGGCCGCGACTCCGGTTCATCCTTGGCCATGCCGATTGCACCTCACTAATCGTTCCCTGCACTGGTCGTCTCCAGGCTGGGGAGTTCGTCGTCGAAAGCGTCCGAGTCGAGGCGTCGCAGGATGACACCTTCCCGCAGTGCCCACGGACAGATGTCGAGTGTATCGAGATCGAGTGCGCGCATCGCGGCCTCGGCGACCAGCGCGCCCGCCACGAGCTGCCCCGCACGGTCGGCACTGACCCCTTCGAGGTCGGCGCGATCGGCCCGCGTCATTCTCGAGATGAACGCGATGAGCTGACGCAAGCCGCTCGCGGTCAGCCGCCGCTGCACGCGCTGGCCGGCACTGGACGGCGCCGCCCCGGTCAGCCGCGCCAGGCTGCGGAACGTCTTCGAGGAGCCGACTGCGAGGTCGGGTATACCCGCCGCGGTGAGTTCGGCTGCCACCGGTTTCAACTCGGCGTCGAGCCAGTCGCGCAGCACGTTGATACGACGACGGTCGGGCGGGTCGCCCGGCAACCAGTCCCTGGTGAGCCGCCCAGCGCCGAGCGGCACCGACAGCGCGACGTCGGGCTCCTCGTCGACGCCGTTGGACATCTCCAACGACCCGCCGCCGATGTCGAGGGCCAGGATCCGCCCGGCGCTCCAGCCGAACCAGCGGCGCACGGCCAACGACGTCAGGCGGGCCTCGTCACGGCCGGACAGGACACCGATCTCCACGCCGGTTTTCGCGAGCACCGCGGCCAGGACTTCGTCGCTGTTGGTCGCGTCGCGCACCGCCGACGTCGCAAACGCCATCACCTGTTCACACCCCGAGGTATGAGCGATCCGGGTGAACTCGTCGACTGCCTCCACGAGGTCCTTTGCGGCATCGTCGGCGAGTCGGCCGTCGCCGTCGATGCGCTCGGCCAGACGCAGCACCGACTTCGTCGAACTCATCGGGTTGGGGTGTCCACCACGATGCGCATCGACCACCAACAGGTGCACCGTGTTGCTGCCGATGTCGAGAACTCCTAGTCGCACGCCTCCAAGGTAGTGGGTGGGCGCCGCGGGCACCGACTCGCCACGCCCGCCACGCCCGCAGCGCCGCGGCGCGCCCGGGGGATTAGGTTGGACGCGTGCAGCCCGAAGTCGACCTGGATTTTCCGCGCGAATGGTATGAATTCGCCGATCCGGACAACCCCGAACACTGGATCCGGGCTGATCTGACCTGGTTGTGCTCGCACTGGACGTGTGTGTTCGGCACCCCGGCCTGCGCGGGAATCGTGGCCGGGCGCCCCGACGACGGCTGCTGCACGCACGGGGCCTACCTATCCGATGCCGACGACCGGGAGCGGCTGGTGGCCGGCGTGGCGCTGCTGGGACCCGACGACTGGCAGCTGCGCGAGTTCGGCGGGGGCCCCGACCCCCTCGGGCCTGACGGATATCTGGTCGAGGATTCCGACGACGACGGACCGACGCTGAAAACCCGGGTTCACGACGGCGCCTGCGTCTTCCTCAACCGCCCCGGCTTCCCTGGCGGCCCGGGCTGCGCATTGCACGCGATGGCGCTGCGCAACGGCATCGAACCGCTGCGGGTCAAACCCGACGTCTGCTGGCAGCTACCGGTGCGGCGCACCCAGGAGTGGGAGACCCGACCCGACGGCACGGAGATCCTGGTCGACACCATCACCGAGTACGACCGGCGCGGTTGGGGCGAGGGCGGCCACGACCTGCAGTGGTACTGCTCGGGGTCGCCGGATGCGCACGTCGGTGCCCAACAGGTGTGGGAGTCCTACGCGCCGGAGCTGACCGAATTGGTGGGCGCAGCCGCCTACGCGGAGCTGGCCGCGGTATGCCGGCGTCGTGCCGGACTGGGCCTGATCGCGGTGCACCCGGCGACGGCGGCCGCGACCACACGGCGCGACACCGACATCAAGTACGAAATCCTCTAGCCCGTCACGTCGGCCAGCACCGCTCTCGTGACCTCGCCGACGAGGGGTCGGTAGCCGGGCACCTCCGGGTTGTCACCGGTGGAGCGGATCATCACCGCCACCATCACACGCTGACCGTCGGGGCCCATCACGAGGCCGACGTCGTTGGTGCTCCCGTAATCGCCCCCGCCCGTCTTGTCGGCGCTGGTCCATCCCGCCGGCAGGCCCGCCCGCATCGACGAGGTCTGGTTGGCGAGCATCCAGTCGGTCAGCTGCTGGCGCCGTGACACGGCGAGTACCTCGTCACCGGCCAGGATCGCGGTGAATCCGCCGGCCAACGCGCCCGGCGTCGAGGTGTCACGAGGGTCGCCGGGAATCGCCGAATTCAATTCGGTCTCCCAGCGGTCGAGTCGGGTGCGCTCATCACCGATGCTGCGGGCGAACGCGGTCAACCCGGGCGGGCCGCCGATGGCCCGCAGCAGCAAATTGGCCGCGGTGTTGTCGCTCTCCTGCACCGCAGCACGGCACAGCACCCCGATGTCCACCGGTCCGCCGGCGTAACGCTGTGTCACCGGCGAGTGCGTCTTGATCTCACCCGGGTCGACGTAGACCCGTGTGGCCAGCGATAGCTCATCGCGCTCAACCAGCTGCTGTACACGCGCCACGAGGTAGGCCTTGAAGGTCGAGCAGATCGCGAACGAGTCGTCGGGGCGATGGACCACCGTCTTGCCGGACCGCAGGTCGCGGGCGTAGACGCCGATGCGCGCCCTGTTGGCCACCTCGAGTTCGCGCAAACCCGCCGTCGCGTCCCGACTGCCCTCCTCGGAGTCACGGCCTGACGAGCAGGCCGCCACCCCGAGCACCGTCGCCGACGTCGCCGCAATCGAGCCGACGATCATTGCGCGACGCGACATCGGTGCCATGGCTACGCCTCGAACTTGTACCCGAGGCCGCGCACCGTCAGCAGGTGGACCGGTGACGACGGGTCGGGCTCGATCTTCGACCGCAGCCGTTTGACGTGCACATCCAGGGTCTTGGTGTCCCCGACATAGTCGGCGCCCCACACGCGATCGATCAGCTGACCGCGCGTCAGCACCCGACCGGCGTTGCGCATCAGGTATTCGAGCAGGTCGAACTCCTTGAGCGGCAACGTGATCAGCTCGCCGTCGACGCTGACGGTGTGCCGGTCGACGTCCATGCGCACCGGGCCGGCCTCGAGCACACCGTCGACGGTCTCGTCGTCGGCCCCGGCATCGGCGCCGCGGCGCAGCACGGCCCGGATCCGCGCAATGAGTTCGCGAGCCGAGTACGGCTTCGTCACATAGTCGTCGGCGCCGAGCTCCAACCCGACGACCTTGTCGATCTCGCTGTCGCGCGCGGTCACCATGATCACCGGTACCGACGAGCGGGAGCGCAGCGCCTTGCAGACCTCGGTGCCCGACATGCCGGGCAACATGAGATCCAGGAGCACGATGTCGGGGTTGGTGCGGTCGAATGCGGCCAGTGCGCCCGCGCCGTCATTGATCACGCTCGCCTCGAACCCCTCCTTGCGGAGCAGGAAGGCTAGCGGGTCAGCCAGCGATTCCTCGTCTTCGACGATGAGAACGTGGGTCACAGGAGTTCCTTTTCCCCCGGTTCGAGTGCCGGGTCGTGGGCTGGTGTGTCCGGGGCGGCGAAGGCCTGCGGGATCGCCAGGGTGAAGGTCGACCCGGTCCCCGGACGGCTCCACACCGAGATAGTGCCGGAGTGGTTGGCGGCGACGTGCTTGACGATCGCCAAGCCCAGTCCGGTGCCGCCGGTCATGCGGGAGCGGGCCTTGTCGACGCGGAAGAACCGCTCGAAGACGCGCTCCTGGTCGGTCGCCTCGATGCCGATGCCGCGGTCGGTGACGGCGACGGCCACCATCGGCACCGCCGTCTCGTCCTCGGGTTCGATGACCCGCCGACTGACCGAGACGACGGTCCCCGCGGGCGAGTAGGCGATCGCGTTGGAGATGAGGTTGTTGAGCGCGGTCAGCAGCAGCGGGCGGTCGCCGTAGACGAACAGGCCGCACGCATCGTCGCTGGTCAACGAGATCTGTGCCGCCTCGGCGGGAATCTGCGCGGCGGTCAGCGCCTCGTCGACCAACTCGTCGACGTCGACGGTGGCGAACTCGGCGGTCTCACCACCCTGCAGTCGCGACAGCGCGATCAGCTCGGTGACGAGATTGCCCATCCGCTTGGTCTCGGCCGACACCCGGGAGCCGAAGTGGCGCACCGATTCGGGGTCGTCCACGGACTCCATGAGCGCTTCGGTGAGCAGTGCGATCGCTCCGACCGGCGTCTTCAACTCGTGGCTGACGTTTGCGACGAAATCGCGCCGGGTCGCCTCGACTCGGACGTTCTCGGAGTCGTCGTCGCCGTACACCAGGACGAACCGCAGGCCGTTGAGCTCGACGTAGCGCGCCAGGCAGCGGACCGAGAGCACCGGTTGCGGTGCCGTCGCACGGGCGGTCGCCAGGAATCCGGCCGTCGTGGGGGGTGGAATGAACTCGAAGCGCTGGTCACCGCCGGAGTGCAGCACGGCCATGACGTGCTCGGCGACGACGGGCTGCAGTTGGTCCTCGATGACCAGGCTGAGATGGACCGCCGCTTCGTTGTACAGCGCCAAATCGCCGCTCTCCTCGACGACGACGACGCCGTGCGCGGACTGCCGCACGATCATCCGCAGCACGTCGGAGCGGTCCTGCGGGGTCAGCGAGTCTGGCGCCGGCGGTGCCGGCGGCAGCACCGACAACGGGGTGATGGGGTCATCGAAGAGGAAGGCGGGCTGGCCGAAGACGAGGCGCCCAACCACGACGCCGCCGACAAGCGCACAAACGATCGCTGCGACGATCAGGGCAACGGTCACTACCTCAGAGTACGTCGCGCGGAGGCGGAATTCCCACCTGGACCGTCGAAATTCGACGGCCGTTCACCGACTGTTCGCCGACTCGTCAGCGCTGTTCGCGGACGAGGTCCTTGTACTCGGGGTGGCGTTCGACGTAGGTCTGGATGTAGCTGCACACCGGGACGATCTTCTTGCCACTGGCAGCCGCGTCGTCGAGGACGTACTTGGCCAGCTGACCGGCAAACCCGCGGCCGCTGAATTGGTCGTGCACCACGGTGTGTGTGAGCACCAAGGTGTCGGGTTCGGTCATGTAGTCGATGTACCCGACCGATGTTGTCGTGCCGTCCTCGTCGATGAACGCTTCATAGCGCTCCTGGGACGGTTCATGGTCTACGCGGAGCTCAGCCATGCATCCCAGCCTAGTAGGGGGCAGACCCTGCTCGCCAGGATTACTTCTGGCCCTGTGCGGCCACCGCCGCGGCACCGGCGGCGGCAGCCTCCGGATCCAGGTACACGCCCTTGCCGGTCACGTTTCCGTCGGCGTCGAACTCGTAGCGCAGCGGGTTGCCAGTCGGGATGTTCAACTCCGCGATGTCAGCGTCGGAGATCCCCTCCAAGTGCTTGACGAGTGCGCGTAGCGAGTTGCCGTGCGCGGCGACCAAAACGGTCTTGCCCGCGCGCAAATCGGCGGCGATGGTCTCCCCGTAGTACGGGATGAGGCGCACGACGACGTCTTTGAGGCACTCGGTCAGCGGCACTTCGGCGAGGTCGGCGTAGCGCGGGTCGTCGGTCTGGCTGTACTCCGACGCCGGGTCGATCGGCGGCGGCGGGGTGTCGTAGCTGCGGCGCCACAGCATGAATTGTTCGTCGCCGTACTTCGCCTTGGTCTCGGCCTTGTTCAGGCCCTGCAGGGCGCCGTAGTGGCGCTCGTTGAGACGCCAATCGCGCACGACCGGGATCCACAGCCGGTCGGCGGCGTCCAGGGCGATCTGCGCGGTGGTGATCGCGCGGCGCAGCAGGGAGGTGTACAGCACGTCGGGCAGCACGTCGTGTTCGACGAGGAGTTCGCCCGCCCGGACCGCTTCGGCGCGGCCCTTGTCGGTGAGGGCGACGTCGACCCAGCCGGTGAACTGGTTGGAGGCGTTCCACTCGCTCTCGCCGTGGCGCATCAGGATTAGGGTGCCGTTGCTCATGGCAGTCAGTTTCTCACAGCATCCTCACGCGGGCGGGCCGGACGGCTCCTCCCCGGGGGCGCGACCGGGCCGGTATTGCTCGGGCAGCGGCTCACCGGGGGCGGGCAACGACTCTTTGTCGATGAGGTGCTCGAAGGCCAGCAGGTTGTGCAGGGGTTCGCGGCGCGACACCCGCCATGCCCATTCCCGTCGGATCGAGGTGGCAAAGCCCAGTTCGAGTAGCACGTTGAAGTCGCCGTCGGCGGCCTCCAGGATCTGGCCGAGGACTCGATCGAGCTCATCGGGTGTCAGCGCCTCCGTGCTGATCTGGCCGACCAGGTAGATGTCGCCGATGTTGTCGACGGTGTAGGCGACGCCGTAGAGGCGCCGGTTGCGCTGCAGCAGGTATTTGAAGACGCCGACGAGGTTCTCGTCGGGGTGACGACACACGAACGCCTCCACCCGCGCGCCATGGGCTGTGGCCGTGAGCAGCACGGTCGTCTTGAGCTTCTTCTCGCCGGGCAGTTCGAGGATGACGTGCTCGCCGTCGGGGCCGCCCGACGACTTGCGGGTGTAGTCGATCTCGCGCTCGTGTAGCGCCGCGGTGAGCTTGGCGAGGTTGGCCACCGCACTCACAGCGCCGCCTCGTACTTGGTGCGTCGCAGCCAGCGCGGGCGTCCGGTGCGGGGGGTCGCACGACCGTCGCGCCTGGACTTCATGGCACGGCCGTACGAGGCAAGCAGTCCGTCGGCGGTGCGGTCCCAGGAGAAACGTTCGGCATGACCACGAGCGGCCGTACCCATCGCCGCGAGGCGGCCCGGATCAGCCAACATCTTCTCCATCGCGTTGCTCCAATCGGTGACCCTGTGGCCGTCGACCAGGATTCCGGTACTGCCGTCGGCGACCGCGGTGCCCAGCCCTCCCACGTCGGCCGCGAGCACCGGGGTGCCGCAGGCCTGCGCCTCGATCGCGACGAGACCGAAGCTCTCCGAGTAACTCGGCACGGCGACGACGTCGGCGGCACGGTAGACCTGTGCCAGCCGCGCAGGTGGCTGCGGCGGAATGAAAGTCACGCGGTCGGCAATGCCCAGTTCGGCGGCCAGGTCGGCCAGCGCACTCGGGTGTTCCCGGCCGGTCCCCGACGGCCCACCGACGACGACCAGTCGCAGCGGCCGTGGCGAGCGGTCGGCGGTGATGAGAGGAGCAGCGGCGCGCAACAGCACATCGGGTGCCTTGAGGGGTTGAATGCGTCCAACGAACGCGACGATCATCTGGTCGGGCGCCAGGCCCAGGTCCGCCCGGGCCGCTGCGCGGTCCCCCGGGGTGAAACAGTCGAGATCAGCACCGGGTGCGACGACGTCGATCTTGCCGGGGTCGGCGCGATACATCGCTTCCAACTCGCCGGCCTCGGTGGCGGTGTTGGCGACGAGGCGGTCGGCGACGTCGACGACCTGTTGTTCGCCGATGATCCGCAAGCGCGGTTCCTCGGTGTCGCCGTCAGCCAGCGACGCGTTCTTGACGGCGGCAAGGGTGTGCGCGGTGTGGACGAGCGGCACTCCCCAGCGGTTGGCGGCCAACCAGCCGACCTGGCCCGACAGCCAGTAGTGCGAGTGGACAAGGTCGTAGTGGCCGGTCGCGTGGGCGGCCTCGACCCCGAGGACCCCCGCGGAAAAACCGCACAGCTGGGCGGGCAGGTCGGCTTTGTCCAGACCCTCGAAGGGACCGGCTGGCACATTGCGCACCAGGACGCCGGGGGCGGCTCGGACGACGGGTTCGTCGGTCGAGCTGGTGGCCCGGGTGAAGATCTCCACCTGGACTCCACGCTGGGCCAGGCGGACCGCGGTCTGCCAGACATAGACGTTCATCCCGCCCGCGTCCCCGGTCCCCGGCTGTGCCAGCGGCGACGTGTGCACCGAGATCACCGCAATGCGGCGGGGCAACGCTTGGACCATGGCTCCACCATAGACCGCACGCTGGTCACGGATCGGTGCGCACAGCCCAGCCGAGGCACACCGCGATGGTCGCGGCGAACAGGATCAGGTAGGACGCGGAGCCAATGGCCGCCAACACCGCTGATCCGCCCTCCGCGCTCGGGTCCCAAAAGACCCGGAAGCTGCCCGTGCGCCACACCATTTCACCGTTGAAGGCGACGCGGAATCGCCAGGCGAGCGTGCCCGTGGTGATCACAGCGGGTGCCAGCCACCACACCCACGTCGCCGGTCGGTCTCGGCGCGCGCGGTCCGACGCGGCGACGACCGCGATCAGGATGAGGGGGACGAACCACACCCAATGGTGTCCCCAGCTGAATGGGGAAATCGCGCACGAGGTCATCCCGACGAGAGTGATCGCGAGCATCGTCGCGCCGGCTCGTTGGACCCGCCACGCGGCGTACAGGCCGATGACACCGACCACCAATCCGACCGGGACCCACAACCACCCCGGGGCGTGCAGCAGGCCCAGTGCCTCGAGACGGTCGAGCTGACCGTGAATCGACTGGTTGGGTGGCACGGCCTCCACTCCGATGTGGGAGGTGTTGCCCGAATTCGTCCAGTAGTGCCACGCCTGCCCGCGCAGTGCAACCAGGCCGATCACGACCGTGGCGACGAATACCGCCATCGCCGTCGCCATGGCCCGAAACTGGCGCGTGATGGCGAAGTAGGCGACGAAGAAGATCGGCGTCAATTTGATCCCGGCCGCCAGCCCCACTCCGACGCCGCGCGCCGCCCCCGGCATCAGGGTCAAGCATCCGACGACGATCACGGCCAACACGAGGTTCACCTGGCCGTTGAAGATCGTCGTCTGCACGGGCTCGAGCATCGACGCACCCAGTGCCGCAGCGACCGCGGTAACCCAGAACCGCCGGTCGCGCGCGAACCCCATTGCGTTGAGGATCAGCGCGGTGAACAAGAACAAGCAGATGACATTGACCACCTGCACGAGTGCGACGGCGTGGGCGGTGCTCACCAACGCCAGCGGCGTCATCAGCAACGCGGCGAAAGGCGGGTAGGTGAACCACCAATATCGGTAGACCGGCACATCGTAGAGGGGGGTGCCATGCAGAACGGCGCGCCCACCACCGCGGTAGACGCGGGTGTCGACGCCGTTGGTGAACAGGCCGTACGAACCCTCGACCGGGTGCACAAACAGGTACCAGCACAATGCAACGACAGCGGCGGTGCACATCACCACGACCACCGGCGTGCTGATGGTTCGCCTCACCAGCGATTGGGCGTCGTTGCAGGCCACGGGCGCGACAGTACGCCGCGATCGCGGCACCTCACGGGCGGCGCGCGGCAGGTTCGAAACAGTGAGACACACAAACACAACTGTCTTATTCTTGCGACATGCTTACTACGGTGTCACGAACGCCACAATTCCGACTGCGATCCGGCGACAGCTGGCGAGACCCGTTCGACATGTATCGCGAACTACGCGAGTACGACCCGGTCCACCGAGTCGTCACTCCCCCAGACGGCGACGACCCCGGTGAGTACTGGGTCCTCACGCGTCACGCCGACGTCTGGGCGGCTGCGGCCGATGCGACGACCTTCTCGTCGGCACAGGGCCTGACCGTCATCTACGGGGAACTCGAGGCGATCGGCATGGCCGACAACCCGCCACTCGTCATGCAGGACCCACCGGTCCACACGCGGTTCCGCAAACTGGTGGCTCGGGGCTTCACACCCCGGCAGGTCGTCGACGTCGAGCCCCGCGTCCGCGAGTTCGTCGTCGCACGTCTCGATGAGATGGCCGACGGCGCCGCCGACATCGTCGGCCAGCTGTTCAAACCACTGCCCTCGATGGTGGTCGCCCACTATCTCGGGGTCCCCGAATCGGATTGGTCGCGTTTCGACGGGTGGACGCAAGCCATCGTGGGCGCCAACGCCGCGGGTGGTCTCGCCGCCGTCACCGCCGGCGGCGGGAGCGAAGCGAGCGGGTCCGACCAAATCAGCGCGGGCGATGCGACTGCCGAGATGTTGGGCTACTTCAGCGAGCTGATCACGTTCCGCCGCGACCACCCCGGCGATGACACTGTCTCAGCACTGGTGGAATCCGGCCGCGCCGAAGACCCGGCAGGACTGCTGTCAATCCTGGCGTTCGCCTTCACGATGGTCGCCGGGGGCAACGACACGACGACCGGCATGCTCGGCGGCGGCGTCGAACTCCTCGCGGCCGATCCCGACCAGCGGCGCCTCCTCGTCAACGATCCGAGCCTGATCCCGGGCGCGGTCGAAGAACTGCTGCGGCTGACTTCCCCGGTACAGGGGCTGGCACGCACCACGACGGCCGATGTGCGCTACGCCGACACCCCGCGCGGTCCGGTGACGATCCCCGAGGGCCGCAAGGTGCTCCTCTGCTACGCCTCGGCGAATCGCGATCCGCACCGCTTCGGCCCCGACGCCGAGCACCTCGACGTCCTCCGCGAGCCGCGTTCGATCCTCACCTTCAGCCATGGCAACCACCACTGCCTGGGAGCCGCGGCGGCACGCATGCAGGCCCGCGTGGCGCTCACCGAGCTACTCGCCCGATACCCCGACTTCGACGTGGATCCGGCGGGTATCCGCTGGGCATCGGGCAACTACGTGCGTCGGCCCGACTTCGTCCCCTTCCACCCGGGACGCCACGCATGACGGCCACGAGCCTGAACTGGCAGGCACAACGCATCGACGCCGCCGCGCAGCGCATCCTCGACGCCGCCGAGGCGCTGTACGCCACGCACGGCGTCGACGGCGTGACCATGCGCGACCTGGCTGCCGCCGCCGGATGCTCGCGCGCGACGCTCTACCGCTACTTCCCGAGCCGCGAAACAGTCCAAGCCGCGTTCGTCGACCGGTCTGCCGACCGCCTGGCCCACGAGGTCGCCGCTGCCGACAGGGGCGGCGACGCCGGCGATCGTCTGATCGCGGCGGTCACTGTCGCACTCCGTCTGGTGCGCGGCAATCCCGCATTCGCCAATTGGTTCCGGCCCGACGGGGTCGCCACCGCCGCCCAGCTCGCCGTCGTATCGCCGGCGATCGAGTCGCTCGCACGCAGCTTCGTCGCCGGCTTGCGTGGTGCTGGGTCCACTGGAACGGGCGCCGGTTCTGACGCCGAGCGGGCGCGTTGGCTGGTCCGGGTGATGCTCTCGCTGCTTACGACCCCGGGAACCGATCCCGATGATGAAGCGCAGATGCTGCGCACGTTCGTCGTCCCCGTCATGGTGAGCTGAACAGCCTCGTCGCGCGTATCGGGTCACCACGCGCTATGCTTTCGGAAACCATTTTCATTAGTGGCTCCCCGTCGGAGCCCACCAGCTTCGAATCGAGATCCTGTGCGCCATCGCCGCCGCCTGTCCGCCGCCGTCGCGGCAGCGGTCATCACCACCACCGCCGTCCTGAGCGGATGCTCGGACGGGTCTGACTCGACGGAGGTCATGCGTCCGCTCGTCGTCACCTCCACCAACGTCTGGGGGGCGGTCGCCCAGGAAATCGTCGGTGCCAACGGCACAGTCAAGGCCCTCTACATCTCCGCCGACGGCGATCCGCACGACTTCACCCCGTCGGCCGTCGACTCCGCGGCGGTAGCCGACGCAGACATCGTCCTGATCAACGGCGGGCACTACGACGAGTACCTCGCGAAGGCGAAGAAGTCGCCGTCGGCGTCGGTTATCGACGCCGCGTCGCTCATCGGCGTCGGCGACGGGGCACATGACGAGGGCCACGGCGACGGTGGACATGACGACGACGGGCATGCCGACCACCCGCGCAGCAGCGACGGGGCGAACGAGCACGTCTTCTACAGCTTGACCGCGGTACGCAAGACCGCCGACGCGCTGGCCGTCGCGTTGGCCCGACACTCCCCCGCCCACGCCGCCGACTACCGCCGCAACGCCGCCGCTTTCGGTAAGCAGCTCGACGACCTGCAGGGCAAGCTCGCCGGGATCTCGGCCCGCCACCGCGGCGCCAAAGTCGCACAAACCGAGCCGCTGGCCGGCTATCTCATCACGGCCGCCGGACTCGTTGACGCGTCCCCGCCGGGATTCACCGCGGCGGTGGAAAACGGCCAATCGCCGTCGGCCGCCGACCGCGCCAAGCTCGAGGATCTGCTGACCTCCCACACCGCCAAGGCCCTCCTGTACAACGCACAGGCCGTCAACCCGGTCACCACGGCCGTGGCCGACACCGCCCGCCGCGCCGGCGTCCCGGTCGTCACGCTCACTGAATCGCTGCCCGTCGGCGTCACCACCTACGCCCAGTGGCAGGGCGCCCAGATCGACGCCCTGGCCCGGGCCCTGGGCTCGTGACACCGGTGCCGCTGTCACCGACCGAGGGCACCCCGGTCGCCACGCTGACCGACGCCGAACTCGTGCTCGGCGATCGGGTGCTGTGGCGCGGCCTCACGCTGTCGATCGCGCGCGGCGAGTTCGTGGCCGTCCTGGGGCCCAACGGTTCGGGCAAGACCTCGTTGCTGCGGATGCTGCTGGGCCAGGTGCCGCCGACCGCCGGTTCGGTCGAGGTCACCACGAGCGTGGGCTACGTCCCGCAGCAGCATGCCGACGATGCCGATCCGCTGGCCGTGCGCGGGCGCGATCTCGTCGGGTTCGGCGTCGACGGTTCGCGGTGGGGCATCGGCTGGCGCGATCGCCGACGCCGCCGGGAGCTCGTGGACGCGGCCGTGGCCCAGGTGGACGCCTCCGGGTTCGCGTCTCGACCGTTCGGACTGCTCTCCGGCGGCGAACAGCAGCGGCTGCGCGTCGCACAGGCCCTCACCCGCGACCCCGGACTGCTGCTGTGCGACGAGCCGCTCTCGAGCCTCGACCCGGGCAGCGGGGCTCGCATATTGGAACTGCTGGACGCGCGACGGCGGTCGGCGGGCACCGCCCTGGTATTCGTGACCCACGAGATCAACCCGGTGCTGCCTTACGTGGACCGTGTCGTCTATCTGGCCGGCGGGCGCTTCGTCGTCGGCACCCCCGATGAGGTCATGCGCACCGAGGTGCTCTCCGCGTTGTACGGCACCCGCGTCGACGTCGTGCGGATCGGCGATCGACTTGTCGTCTTGGGCACCGAGGACGGCCATCACTGCGAAGACGGGTCGGCCGGTGGGTAGCTTCTTCGATCTGACGACGACCGGTGATCTGCTCGGCCGGGACTTCGTCCAGCAGGCGCTCGTTGCTCTCGCACTGCTCGGCCTGCTCGGCGGCCTGTTGTCGCCGCTCATCGTCGCACGGCAGATGTCCTTCGCCGTCCACGGCGTCAGCGAGTTGTCGGTGACAGGGGCCGCTGCTGCCCTGCTTGCCGGGTTCAGCGTCAACCTCGGCGGGGTGATCGGAGCTATCGTCGCGGCGCTTACCTTCGGAATTCTCGGCCACCGGGCGCGCGAGCGCGACTCGGTGATCGGCGTTGTGATGGCGTTCGGGCTCGGCCTGGCCGTGCTATTCCTGGCGCTCTACGGCAACGCGTCCACCGGGTTCGCGATGCTGACCGGCCAGGTCGTGAGCGTCGGTCTGGGCGGGCTGACGGCCATTGCGATCACCACCGTCGTCGTGATCGCCGTTCTCGCCGTCATCTACCGGCCACTGCTGTTCGCCTCCGTCGATCCACGCGTAGCTCTGGCGGGCGGTGTCCCGACGCGGATGTTGTCCATCGTGTTCGCCGTCCTGATGGGCCTGGCGTGTGCCCAGGGCGTCCAAATCATCGGCGCGCTGCTGGTGATGTCGATGTTCATCGCACCCGGCGCAGCCGCCATGCGCCTCTCGTCGAACCCGACGGTGGTCACCGGCCTGGCGATTCTGTTCGCCGAGGTCGCCGCCGTGGGCGGCCTCGTACTGTCACTGGCACCCGGCCTACCGGTATCGGTGTTCGTCACCAGTATCTCGTTCGTCATCTACCTGGGCTGCCGCTTCGCCGGACACCGCCGCGACCGCGCCCTCTGACCCTTCACATCACGAATCGCACACCGTTTCGTCAATTCCGCGTCGACCGATGTGGGATTGCCGAAAGCGGGTTGGGTCAGGAATGTCCGGGATCCCTGCCGGCGAAGGCCATCAGCACCTGCGTAGCGGTTGCCCCGTCGGGCGACGCCACTGCGGGGCCGAAGACGCCGGGCCGACGGGTCATCTCCTCGGGGATCTTCTCGAACAAGGCGTTGATGAACGCGATCGCCTCGTCGGGGATCTCCACCGAGTTGCCGGTCGCGGCACCCAAGTCCCACCCGTGCATGTAGAGGTCGGCGGCCGGGAACGCCAGGCCCTCACGGACTGAGCGACGACCCATCGGGCTGTCCACCACCAAGTCCAGGTCGATGCCCTCGTCGAGGACCGCACGAGCCGGCGTCGCCTGCTGCACCCACCAAAAGGCGGGATCGCCGTCGACCGCAGTCGACGGTGGGTCGAACTCGCTGGGCACGACTGTCTCGCCGCGAACAATCCGGGCACCGATACTCGTCGCCTGCCCCACGTGGCCGAGAACGTCGAGTGCAGTCCACCCGGCGCACGGCGACGGGCGCTGCCAGGCGCCGCCGGGCACGCCCTGCACAATCGACTCGAAGAAGTCCAAGCCGTTGCGGTAGATGTCGAGAACGTTGTCAGACATGGTCACCCTTTCGTTGCCAGCGGTCGAAGATGGTCGAGCACCTCGGACCAAGTGGCCCAGCCCTCGGTACCGAAGTGGATGTGCTCACCTTCGAACTCATCGACGCCGCGCGCGGTGCGATCGTCGACGATGAAGTCGCCGCGGTTGAGGTTCTTATGGTGGCTCAGGATCAGCCGCTTGTACGCCGGATCATCGGGTTCGCCACCGAGGTGGCGCTTGACCCAGAGCAACTTGTCCGACCATGCGCTCGGGTTGTCCCACGGTGCCGTCGACAGGATGTAGGTGTCGAAGAGTTGTGAGAGCTCCCGGTACGCCTGCACCGCGCCCGGCATCGGATCCATGAGCGCAAAGATTCCCGGCGCATCGTCATAGCGCCCCTCGAACTCCGCGCGATCCGAGGCGGAGAGCCGCTCGATGCCGGAAACGAAATCGACGAGGGTGTTGTCCAGGTCCACGTAAAGGGTCTTCGTCATGACCCCAGTATTGCCGCGGGGTCTGACACCGCATCGCCGCTTCGCGGCATCGGATCCCCGTCGGGGATCACTCCTCGGGCGCGCCCGGGTTGCAGCGGGCCGAGACCATCTCGTTCTCGTCGACCACCGGGCGCCCGGGTTCCAGATTCCATGACGGCTTGTCCGGCGCGACGGCGCGTGCCCACACCCAGTGACAGTCGAACTGCGCGCGCATGCCCGGCGACGACGCCGAGTACTGCCCGTAGGGCGAGGACTTCGCCACGACCTCCCGCCAGGCGGTGTCCTGGGCACCGGGCTCGGTGACCTGCCTGCCCGCGTCGGTCGGGTACACCTGCAGACTCGGGCCGACCTCCGTCTGCACCCACTGTGTGCGCGCAATGTAAGGGGGCGGCAGGGAGATCACCGTCGGCGACGGCCATGCCGTGCGAGTGTCGTCGGCGGTCGTCGGCGAGCCGGTCGCGGGTGCGGTGACCACCGGCGAACTCGCGGGGGTCGGGGGCAGCGAGGGATAGTCGTCGCCAGTCGGCGAACCGTTGCACGCGACGAGGAGGAACACCGACACGGCCAGGACCGGCCCGACCGTCGGGCGGGCGTACCGCACGACGTCAGGCGGGGACGAGGCCGTGCGCGCGCATCCAGGCCTCGCGCCGCTGCGGGTACGGGTCGTGCACGATCCGGGAGTGGACGTCGAAGACCATCGTGTCGCGGTTGGCCGCGGCGTAGGGCGTCCACTGCAGCTCCGGTTGGCCGGTGCGGGCGAATGTCGTCCAGTGGCCCTGCATCACGCGGGTCATCTTGCCCGTGGTCTTCCAGTCCCCGACCGCCAGCGCTGCACCGATGGCCGTGCGGTACGCGCCGAACACGGCGAACAGTTCGGTGGCATGCGTGGCCCGCATGCCGCTGGCGCGCAGGACTTTCGTGTCGAAGTCGTAGCGGTAGACGTAGGTGGGGTTGCCCGCAGCCGAGTGGCCCTCGGCGAACGCGATCGCCGGGCCCCAGAACACCGAGTCACCCAGCATGTGGACCGGGTCGCCACCCCGGTGCCCCTCCGAGTACGCCTGCACGAGCGCCGCCCGATACTCCGCGTCGACGCCCAGAAACACCTGCTCGCCCTCCGGGAAAGCGACTTCCGACTGGTCTTGGTCATCGGTGGGCAGGAAGGATGCCCCGCGGGTGAACAAGCGGCCCTCGTCGCGGTTGGTCCCGATGATCAGCGGTACGCGGTGGGTGTTGCCGTCGCGGGCGGCCTTGTTGGGGTCCTGCGGCAGGTACTCCGTACCGAAAGTCGGGCCGTATGGCAGGAACTCGCCGGTGCCCGAGTTGGGCGAGTACGCGGTGAGGCGCTTGCCTACTCGGTGCAGCTGCTCCGGCGTCGCATTGGTCAGCAGCTCGCGCGCCCGCTCAGGGGGCACCGGCGCTCCGCCACTCCCCGCCCGGTAGGACCGGTCGTCGAGCATCTTGACGAACTCCTGCGCGAAGTGCGCGGCGGTCTCCTTCGAGATGTTCAACTCGTTGGCCGGGCTTTGCGCGATCGCCTGGTTGAACAGGCCCTCCGCCGCCGGCGTGGACAACAACGCGGTCACCGACGAGCCGCCAGCACTCTCGCCGAACACGGTCACATTGTCGGGGTCGCCACCGAACGCGGCAATGTTGCGCTGCACCCACTCCAGCGAGGCGACCTGGTCGCGCAGACCGAGGTTGTCCTCGAACGGGCGCACGTCGCTGCTGTATTGGCTGAAGTCGAGGTAACCGAAGGGGCCGAAGCGGTACTGCACGGTCACGACCACCACGTCGCCCACCTTGGCGAGGAGCGATCCGTCATAGAGCGGTGTGGCTGTGGTGCCCAGGAAGTAAGCACCGCCGTGGATGAAGACCATCACCGGCCGCGGGTTGGCGGAGATCCGGTCGGGCGAGAAGACGTTGAGGCTCAAACAGTCCTCACCGGTCGGCTGGAACCGGCCCGGCCCAACCGCGGTGAACATCTTTTCCTGGATTTCGGCGGTACCGTAGGCGTTGGCGGCGAACCGGCCCTTCCACGGCGTGACCGGCTCGGGTGCGCGGAAACGCAGCGGCCCGACGGGCGGGGCGGCGAAGGGGATGCCCTTCCAGCTGATCGTGCCCGATCGCGTGCGCTTGCCCCGGACGCCGACGACCGTGCCCTCTGCGGTCACGATCGCCTCATTCATCGCAGTCATAATTGACAGGGTAAACCGCCTACGATTGGTTCCGTGACCGCCACTATCGACTTGAACGCCGATTTGGGTGAGGAAGTCGGCGATGACGAGGCGATGCTGGCGATCGTGACCAGCGCAAACGTCGCCTGTGGTTTCCACGCCGGGTCTCCGACGGTCCTCGCCCGCACGTGCGCGCAGGCTCACCGTCGCGGGGTCGCAATCGGGGCCCAGGTCTCCTATCCCGACCGTGAAGGATTCGGCCGCCGCTACATGGCGATGGATCCCGAGGATCTGCGTGCCGACATCGTCTACCAGATCGGCGCCCTGGCCGCGCTCGCCTCGGCGGCCGGTACGCGGGTGCGCTACGTCAAGCCGCACGGTGCGCTGTACAACACGATCGTCGCCGACGAGGAGCAGGCCGCCGCAGTAGTTGAGGCGGTGCGCTCGGTCGACCCGGGCCTGCCCGTCATGGGTCTGCCCGGTTCGCTGGTACTGGCCATGGCCCGCGATGCGGGCCTACCGGTCATCACCGAGGCGTTCGCCGACCGTGGCTACCGCCCCGACGGGACGTTGGTGCCGCGATCGGAGCCGGGCGCACTGCTCACCGACTCCGACGAGATTGCCCGGCGCGTGGTCGAGCTCGTCACGACCGGGCGGCTTACCGCCGTCGACGGGTCGACGATCGTCATCGAGGCGGAGTCGGTCTGCCTGCACGGCGATACCCCGGGCGCGGTGGAACATGCCCGCACGACCCGCGCTGCCCTGCTGTCCGCCGGTGTCAGCCTCGCGCCCATCACCCGGCACTGATCTCCCGCGCACCAATTGTGATCGCGCGCTGACAATCCGCAAATCGTCGCCGCGCGATCACAACTGGACCGCTCGAGCACCCACGGTCACTAGGACTGGCGGCGCTGGCGGGCGAAATCTGCCAGCACGACGCCGGCTGCAACAGATGCGTTGAGACTCTCGACGTCGCCGGCCATGGGGATCGCCAGGACCGAATCGCAGGTCTCACGCACTAGACGGGAGAGTCCCTTGCCCTCCGACCCGACGACGATCACCGTCGGCCCGGTGCCGTCGTACTCGTCAAGGCTGACCGCACCCTCGGTGTCGAGGCCCACGATCTGCGCACCCGCCTTGGCCCAGTCCTTGAGCGTGCGGGTCAGGTTGGGTGCCTGCGCGACGGGCAGTCGCGCGGCCGCCCCGGCGCTGGTGCGCCACGCGACAGCGGTGACGCTCGCGCTGCGGCGCTGCGGGATGAGGACGCCGTGTCCACCAAACGCGGCGACCGAACGGATCACCGCACCGAGGTTGCGCGGGTCGGTGATGTTGTCGAGTGCCACCAACAGCGGCGGCTGCCCCGACGCGATCGCCTGCGCCATGAGGTCCTCGGGGTGCGCGTACACGTACGGCGGAACCTGCAGGCCGATGCCCTGGTGAAGGCCGTTGGACGACATGCGGTCCAGTTCGTTCTTGGTCACCTCGAGAATCGAGATCCCCTTGGCGCCGGCGATCCCGACCGCCTCCGTAATCCGCTCGTCGGCCTCGACACCGGTCACCAGGTACAGGGCGGTCGCGGGCACACCGGCGCGCAGGCATTCGACGACGGGATTGCGGCCCAGGACGTACTCGGGGGCGTCGTCATCCTTGCGTCGCGGACGCTTGGCGGCCTGCTTCTGCGCGGCGACTTTGCGCCTGTGCGCGGCGTGGTAGACGCGGTCCTCGGCCTTCGGCGTCGCACCGCGCGCCTCGAGGCCGCGACGTCGCTGCCCGCCCGATCCGACGGTCTGCCCCTTCTTTGTGCCAGACTTGCGGATCGCGCCTTTGCGCTTGGAATTGCCGGCCATCAGGCACCTGCCTCTCGCAGCGACCACTGTGCACCGTCGGGTGTGTCGGTGACCTCGACCCCCGCCTCCGCGAGTCGGTCGCGAACCTCGTCGGCCACCGCCCAGTCCTTGTCCTTGCGGGCCTGGGCCCGTCGATCCAGATCGGCGCGCACCAGCACGTCGAGCGCCGCCACCGCCGTCGAGTCGTCGGCGGCATCGACCCAGTTGGGCGCCATCGGGTCGGTGCCGAGGATATCCATCATCGCGCGGACCTGCCCGGCGACGACGACGGCGACGTCACCGTCACCATTCTCCAGCGCCGTGTTGCCCGACCGGACCGCGTTGTGGATGACGGCGAGCCCGGCGGGTACGCCCAGGTCGTCGTCGAGGGCCGCCGTGAACTCGGCGGGCACCTCGCCGATCGGCACCGGCGCGACCCTCGAGTCGACGCGGCGGACGAATGACTCGATTCGACGGTAAGCCGTCGCCGCCTCGTGCAGCGCACCGTCGGAGTACTCCAGCATCGAACGGTAGTGGGCACTGCCCAGGTAGTAGCGCAACTCAACCGCGCGCACCTTGCGCAGCATTTCTGGGATCGCGACCACGTTCCCGAGCGACTTGCTCATCTTCTCGCCGCTCATGGTCACCCAGCCGTTGTGCAGCCAGAACCGCGCAAAGCCGTCCCCGGCGCCGTGACTCTGGGCGATCTCGTTCTCGTGGTGCGGGAAGATCAGATCCATCCCGCCGCAATGGATGTCGAACTCGGGCCCCAACAGGCCGGTCGCCATCGCCGAGCACTCCAGGTGCCACCCGGGTCTACCCGGACCCCACGGGGTGTCCCACGACGGTTCGCCGGGCTTGGCGGCCTTCCACAGCGTGAAGTCGCGCGGGTCGCGCTTTCCCGTGCCTGCGCTTTCGCCCTGGTGCACATCGTCGAGCTTGTGCCCCGAAAGCGATCCGTACTCCGGCAGCGAGAGCACGTCGAAGTAGACGTTCCCCTCGGCGGCATACGCGTGACCACGCTCGATGAGCCGCTGCATATAGACGATCATCTGCGGGACGAAGCCGGTGGCGCGCGGCTCGGCCGACGGCGGCAACACTCCCAGTGCGCGGTAGGCGTCGTCGAACTCGCGCTCGTGCGTGGCGGCCCACTCCCACCAGGGGCGGCCGGCTTCCTGCGCCTTGCGCAGGATCTTGTCGTCGATATCGGTGACGTTGCGGACGAACAAGACGTCGTTGCCGGCGTGCGCCAACCAGCGCCGCAGGACATCGAATGCGATGCCGCTGCGGACGTGGCCGATGTGCGGCACACCCTGCACGGTCGCCCCACACAGGTAGACGGTCACGCGGCCGTCGGTCAGGGGCGTGAAGTCGCGGACCTCGCGGGCCGCGGTGTCGTACAGGCGTAGGGTCACGACCTGCGATCCTACCGGTCGGTTACCAGCGCGGTCGCGATGGCGGCGATCCCCTCGCCGCGCCCGGTCAAGCCGAGCCCGTCGGTCGTCGTCGCCGAGACCGATACCGGCGCTCCCAGCGCCGCGGCCAGTACGCGCGAGGCCTCCTCGCGTCGCGGCCCGATCTTCGGCCGGTTCCCGATCACCTGCACCGATCCGTTGACGACGACCAGTCCGGATTCCCGCACCAGCTCGGCGACATGCTCGAGCATCCGGGTACCTGACACGCCCTCCCATTCGGGTTTGCCGGTGCCGAACACCGACCCGAGGTCTCCGAGTCCGGCAGCCGAGAGCACGGCATCGCAGAGCGCGTGGGCACCGACGTCACCGTCGGAGTGGCCCTCGCAACCGTCATCGTCGGGGAAGTGCAGACCGACCATCCAGCACGGGACGCCCGCGGCAGTCTTGTGCACGTCGGTGCCTATACCCACCCTCATCAATCCCGCCCTTCACTGATGGTCCGCGCCAGCCGCAGGTCCCACTGCTTCGTGATCTTGAAGGCCAGCGGATCGCCCTCGACGACCTGCACCGGCAGACCCGCACGCTCGGCCAGTCCGGCGTCGTCGGTCGCGGTGTCACCGGCGTCGGCGTAGGCACGGGCCAGGGCGTCGGCAGTGAAGCCTTGCGGGGTTTGAATGGCGCGCAGAACCGAACGGTCGACGGTCTGCACCACCCGACCGCCCTGGTCGACTCGTTTGAGCGTGTCGACGACGGGCAGACCGGGCACGACGACGGGGTGCCCCTCGAGCAATGCGCCCACCACACGCTCGAACACGGCGGCCGGAGTGAAGGTACGCGCGGCGTCGTGGACGAGGACGTATTCACCGGTGGCCTGCGCCAGGCCGGCGCGCACGGAATCGGAACGCTCGGCCCCGCCGGGCACGACCACGACCTCGGTCCCCCGGCCGGCATTATCTGCGGCGCTCTGGGCTTCGTGGCGCGCTGCCACCATCAGATCAGCGGGGACGACGACGATGATCCGGTCGAGATCGAACCAGTCATCAGCCGAGTACTCGCAGATCGCAAAGACGGTATGCCACAGGATGCTGCGACCACCGACGTCGACAAAGGCCTTCGGCCGGTTCTCGCCCAGCCGAACACCCGACCCGGCGGCCGGGACGATGACCGAGGTGGACAAGTGCGATTGCGCCTAGGAGGCGGCGGCCAGGACCTCGTCGAGAATGCTCGAGGCCTTCTCGTCGTCGGTGTTCTGGGCGAGCGAGAGCTCGTCGACGAGGACGCGACGCGCACGGGTGAGCATGCGCTTCTCGCCGGCCGACAGGCCACGGTCCTGCTCGCGGCGCCACAGGTCGCGCACGATCTCGGCCACCTTGATGATGTCGCCGGAGATCAGCTTCTCCTGGTTGGCCTTGAAGCGGCGGGCCCAGTTGGTCGGCTCCTCGGTGTGCGGCGCACGCAACACCTGGAAGACCTGGTCGAGGCCCTCCTCGCCGACGACGTCGCGGACGCCGACGTACTCCAACTTCGAAGAGGGGATCTGGACGGTCATGTCACCATCGGTGACCTTCAGGACGAGGTATTCGACCGGTTCACCCTTGATGGTGCGGGTCACGATGTCCTCGACCCTCGCGGCACCGTGATGGGGGTAGACAACGGTGTCGCCAACTTTGAAATTCATGAACGTAGCGCCCCTTTCAACTGAGGCAAGTCTAACACGCGCCCCTGACGGGCTTCTCACAACGGTGCAGGTCAAGCGGGTGATCAAGGGTCTTTGCGCTGGCCAGGGCGACTATCGCCGTCTACTACCGACTGTGGTACAGCCCACGCGGGCTCACGATTGTGTTCACCTCCGCCAATATCGCGAGTGCGGATTTTTGGCGAATCTCACCACCCCGCCGGACGGGAGGCCGGTGGGCCCACTACGCTGCGTAGTGAGGGTTCCCGGGTAGCGCCCGCGGAACGCCACGACGACCACAGCCGGAGGATCACGGTGTTTCAGCTCTCCCAGTCCGCACTCGTCAAGTCCGCGATAGCCGCTGCTGTCGGCCTCGGGGTCGTCGTCTCGATATCCGCATGCGGGGCAGGCCAGGTTTCGCAGACCGCAACCCAGGCTGCCGCCGTCAACGGGGCCACCGTCCGCTTGGGCGCGCTCACGCTGGCCGACGTCCAGATCATCTACCCGGGCACGACAGCCCCGGCGGAGGTGTTCACCAACGGCGGCCCGTTCCAAATCGCGTTCTACATCAGCAACAACGACCCGGTCAACGACACCAAGCTCGTGTCGATCACTGCGCCGACCGGCACCATCACGCTCGACGGCGACACCACCGTCCCCGCCGGCCTGGTGCTGCGCGCCGGCAAGCCCGCGGGCATGATCGCGACGCAGGGCCAGACCCCGCTCGAGGTCACCTACACCGGTGCCGGCAAGCTCGTCTCCCCCGGCCTGACCGTGCCGTTGACCTTCAACTTCTCCACCAAGGGCAAGGCGTCGAGCATCGTCGTGGACACCCCTGTCGACGCGGGCTCGCTGATGGAGCGCAAGGACAAGGACCCGGCCGACTCGGCCGAAGAGGGCGGACACCACTGACCTCCTGCCCGACCGCAGACCAACCGCCCCCCGGACACTCGCCCGGGGGGCGGTTTGCATCCGGGGCGGTGTCGGTGCGTCCCGTTAGGCTGTGCCGGTGGCTGTGAAGACGCGAGCGGTGTACCGATGCGGCGCCTGTGGGCACCAGCCCGCCAAATGGGTCGGCCGCTGCCCCGAGTGCGGCGAGTGGGGCACCGTCGACGAGGCTGCTCCGGCATCGACGAGCAGGAGCCGCGGTGCCGTCGGCGTCGCACCGTCGAGCCCGGCCAAACGCCTGACCGAGATCGGTTCCGACGCCGCCAAAGTCATCCCGACGGGGATCGGCGAATTCGACCGCGTCCTCGGTCGCGGCGTCGTGCCGGGGTCGGTGATCCTGCTCGCCGGCGAGCCCGGCGTCGGAAAATCGACGCTTCTGCTCGAGGCCGCCAAACACTGGGCGCGTGCGGGTCGCCGCGTCCTCTACGTCACCGGCGAGGAGTCCGCCGGGCAGGTCCGGTTGCGCGCCGAGCGCACCGATGCCGTCGACGAGAACGTCTACCTGGCCGCCGAATCCGACTTGGCGACGGTGCTCGGGCACGTCACCGACGTGGATCCGACGCTGCTGATCGTCGACTCGGTGCAGACGATGATCGCCACCGACGCCGACGGCGTCCACGGCGGCGTCACGCAGATCCGGGCGGTCACCACCGCGCTGGTGTCGCTGGCGAAGAACACCGGCGTCGCGGTCGTCCTCGTCGGGCACGTCACCAAGGACGGCGCGGTCGCGGGCCCGCGGTCGTTGGAGCACCTCGTAGACGTGGTGCTCAGCTTCGAGGGCGACAAACACTCCCCGCTGCGGATGGTGCGCGGCATCAAGAACCGTTTCGGCGCCGCCGACGAGGTGGGCTGCTTCGAGCAGCGCGACAACGGCATCCACCAGGTCACCGACCCGTCGGGGATCTTCTGGCACCAGCGCCAGGGCGACGTGACCGGCTCGGCGGTGCTGGTCACGATGGATGGCAAGCGCGCGCTGGTCGGCGAGGTGCAGGCGTTGGCCAACTCGACCGACATGCACAATCCACGCCGCGCGGTGTCCGGCCTCGACGGCGCCCGGGTGGCCATGATCCTGGCCGTCCTGCAGGCCCGGCTGAAGATGTCCGCACTCGGCAAGGCCGAGGTCTACGCGTCGACGGTGGGCGGCATGCGCGTCACCGAACCAGCGGCGGACCTCGCGATCGCGATGGCGGTGGCATCGGTGCAAGAGGAAAAGCCGATCCCGTTCCACACGGTCGTGATCGGCGAAGTAGGCCTGGCCGGTGAGGTCCGCCCGGTCAGTGCCCTGGGCCGCCGCGTCGCCGAGGCCAAACGCCTCGGATTCCGCCACGCCGTCATCCCGGCCGCCCGGGCCGACCGCGAGGACCTGCCCGACGGGATCCGCATCACCCGCGTCACAAACCTCGGCGAGGCCGTGAATGCCTGCCTCTTCGACGGTCCGCCGGCAACCTTCTAGCGCCTACCGGCCAGACAGGCCGTCCAGTGCGCATCGCCTACGGACTCGAGTACTTCGTCCAGGCGTCGGGACGCTGCGAATTCGCGACGTGGGCGGAGAAGTGTTTGCGCGGATCGATCCCGATGAACAGCGCGAGACTTCTCGCAACCGGCTTCGCGTCGGCCGCCGCCTCCCCATCCGCGTCGACGATGAATGCTTCGGAACGCATGTAGATCTTGCGTCCGACTCGACCGAGGACTTCACCGGTGAACCACAGCGACGAGCCGATCGGGATGGGCTTGGCGAAGTCGATCTCGAGATGACCGGTGACCACCGGCACGCCGATGAGCAGCGCGGTGGTCCCCATGACCTCGTCGAATGCGGCGGACAGGAGGCCGCCGTGGATCACGCCGGGACCGCCCTCCATCCACTGCGGGACGGTCATTGTCGCCGTCGATGTCGCACCCTCGCCGGCGATGACGCGCACGTGGAGTCCGTTGACCGCGTCGGCCCCGCAGCCGTAGCAGAGCGCGTGGTGGTAGCGCATGTCCTCGCCCGGCGGAGTTACCTTCGGATGGCGGGTCACGGGCTCCAACTCGTCGGGTACCGCAAAGCTTGTGCTCACGGACCGATATTCTAGTTGCACCGCAACCACCCCGAGTCCGGAGCACTATGACCACGCCCATGTCCGACCTGACGCGCGAGACACTGGCCCGCGTAGCGCCCGGTACCGGCCTGCGCGACGGACTCGAACGGATCCTGCGCGGCGGGACCGGCGCTTTGATCGTCCTCGGTCACGACGACGACGTGGAGAAGATCTGCGACGGCGGGTTCCACCTCGACGTCGAGTTCGCCCCGACGCGTCTGCGTGAGCTGGCGAAGATGGACGGCGCGCTCGTGCTCTCGACCGACGGCGCTCGAATCCTGCGGGCCAACGTGCAACTCATGCCGGATCCGACGATCCCGACCAACGAGTCGGGCACCCGCCACCGCGCCGCTGAGCGCACCGCCATCCAGACCGGCTACCCGGTCATCTCGGTAAGTGCCTCGATGTCGATCGTGAGCGCCTACGTCGACGGCAGCCGGCGGGTCGTCGAGAACCCCGACCCGATCCTGTCGCGCGCCAACGTCGCGCTGGCCACGCTCGAGCGGTACCGCACACGCCTCGACGAGGTGCTCGGCCAGTTGTCGCGCGCCGAGATCGAGGACGATGTCACCCTGCGTGAGGTCATGAGTGCCGCGCAGCGCATGGAAATGGTGCGACGGGTTGCCGACGAGATCGACTTCTACATCCTGGAGCTGGGCACCAACGGGCGCCAGGTGCGGCTGCAACGCGAAGAATTGCTGGGCGACAACGAGGTCATGCGCGAACTCCTCGTCCGCGACTATTACGCGTCGCCGGAACCTCCGACCGATGCCGAGCTCCGTAAAGCACTCGGCGCGATCGAGGATCTGTCCGACGCCGATCTGCTCGATCTATCGCTCCTCGGCCGCTGCTTCGGCTACCCGACGACGGTCGAGGCTCTCGATACGACGATGACTCCGCGCGGCTACCGGCTGTTGGCGCGGATCTCGCGGCTGCAGTTCGC
>DLKD01000102.1:0-462 GCA_002477755.1 Gordonia sp. UBA7599 | reverse complement strand
CTGCAGGCGCTGCTGGCGACCAGCGCTGCCGATCTGCAGGGCGTCGAGGGCATCGGCAACATCTGGGCGCGCCACATTCGCGAGGGCCTCTCTCGGCTCGCGGAGACGAGCCTCGACCGGTTCTAGCCGATTTCTGGTCGGCGGACGCCGAAGCCGCCGGGCCACGGCTACCGGTTGCTGGTCGCGGTTACGGCTGCTGCGCTGGTGCGACGACGTTGAAGGTGATCGGTGCGGATTCCCGCTCGCCGATCTTGCCGACCGCGCGGTAGGCACCTGGCGGAACCGGCTCGCGCGGGGTCTTGCAGCCCGGCGTGCTGGTGGTGCCCGACCAGGTGATCGTGTCGCGCTCCTGCTGACCGGGTGCGAAAGTCACGTTCTTCACCGTCCGCAGCGGGGAGCAGTCCCGTGCACTCCACAGGGTGCGCGTGCCGTCGAGCGACCGCACGACGACGTTCTGCGCCG
>DLKD01000022.1:10472-10631 GCA_002477755.1 Gordonia sp. UBA7599 | reverse complement strand
CGGCACCGCCGCGACGGGCAAACCACCGCCGGGCAGCACAGCGACGACGCCGGGCGGCGCAGCCACCCCCGACGCGGATGCGGTCGGCGTCATCGGCCCAAAGCGGCAGCGCTGACGACATCGGTCGCGGTGAACGCGGCCGATCCGGCGAGCATCGAC
>DLKD01000022.1:0-10366 GCA_002477755.1 Gordonia sp. UBA7599 | reverse complement strand
GGCCGATCCGGCGAGCATCGACGAGGCGGTGCCGGCGTGGACGGCGGCGAGACTACCCACCGCGGCGAGGTGTGCGGCCTGGGCCGTGGCGAAGGCCGCGACGAACTCCTGCCCGATCAATCCGAACACCGCCACCATCGCCGCCGTGTTCGCAGCCGCATTGACGCCGCCAGCAGTGGCCAGGGCCGTGCCCATCGTCGCCGAGGTCGCTGCCAAGCCGTCGACGGCCTCCCCCATCATCATCACCGAACTCATCGATCCCCCTCGTTCGTCTCATTGATCGCGATGCCGGCGAGTTCGCCGAAGTCGCGGTTGAACTGCTCGGTCAGTGTGGCCCGCTGCGCGTAGGCACGTTGGGCGGCGACCATCGCGCTGGACACGATCAACTCGCCGAGCTCTACGGCGCCCGAGCGCATCGCGCCCGGGCCGAGTTCCAAGCCGATCAGTGCACCCGACCCGTCTACGCGTGCGGTCACGCGCGATCGCACGTCACTGCCCTCACCGACGATCGCGGCGTAGCCCTCGGAGAGCTCGGCCATCGCCCCGATCGCCGCCGAGGCACGGGCGAGTATCTCCTCCAGTTCTGGATTGGCCATCGCCGATCACCGCAACCAGGAACTCGGCGCGGCGGCCTGGGCATCGAGCACGGACTGCACGCGGGCCAGATCGTCAGCGGTGGGCAGCGCCATCGTCGCGAGGACATCGTCGTCGACGCCGTCGGCGGACATCAGCTCACGCAGTCGTACGCCCGCCGTCATCGCGCCCTCGCGGCACAACTCGAGCACTCGTGCGGCGAGCGCTTCGGCGCCCATCGCCATCGCCGACTCGGTGATCCGCACCGCCACGGGCAACCCGTGCGCGGTCGTCGTCACGGTGATCGCCCCCGACCGCGACCGCACCGTGGTCCGCGAATCTATCCAGTCGGTCGCACCGGAATCCGTATCGATCTGCATGGCCCCTCCCCCGAGCGGCATTTTTTGCCGCATGTGGGATTAGACGCAGCGCAGCGCCAAACGGTTCCATCGGATTGTCCGACGGTGCGAGTGCTACGCCCGCCCGACGGCCAGTTCGTCCACGAACTCCGGGTAGAACGGGGTGTATCCGCGGTCGCGGTGGAACACGCGGAGTTCGTCGTCGCCGACGTCGGAATACCCCTCGTCGCGCAGCGCGACGCGTTGGCTCTTGAATGTGGACGTCTGCGCGATCTGCGGCGTGACGCGCACGAAGAGCGGCACCGCATATCCCGGCAGCTTCGCCGAGACCCTATCCGCGATCCCGGCCCAGTCCGGCTCGCCGTCGACGACGATCGCGGCCATCCCGGCACGTCCGTCGGTCCCGGGAACCTCGACTCCGTACACCACCGATTCGACGATGCCGGGCACGTCATTGAGTACCGCCTCCACCTCGGTGGTGGCGACGTTCTCACCCTTCCAGCGGAAAGTGTCGCCGAGGCGGTCGGCGAACGCGATGTGGCCGAAGCCCTGCGAGTACACGAGGTCGCCGGTGTTGAAGTAGGCGTCGCCGCGACGGAAGACGTCGCGCACGATCTTCTTCTCGGTCGCCTCCGGGTCGGTGTAGCCGTCCAGCCGCATCAGCGCCGAGATGTGTCCGAGCAGCAGGCCCGGCTCTCCCCTTGGCACCCGCCGACACCGGCCTCGCGCGTCGCGGATGGGCTCGCCGGTCGCGACGTCGACCTCGACAATCGCGCGCAGCTGGGGGGAGAACCCGACGGTGTTGCGCAGCCCGAAGATGTTGGCGAAGCCGATGTTGGACTCGCTCGCCGAATAGAACTCGACGATCCGGTCGATCCCGAAGCGGCTCTGGAATTCATCCCAGATCTCCGGGCGCAATCCATTGCCTACGGCCAAGCGCACGCGGTGGGCGCGGTCGACCGGCTTGGGCGGCTGCGCGAGTAGGTATCGGCACAACTCACCGATGTAGCAGAACGCGGTGGCGTCGGCTTCGATGATCTCGTCCCAGAACCGCGACGCGGAGAACTTCTCGCCGACGGCCAGGCACGCGCCCGCGGCGAGCACCGAACCGAGCGACACGGTCAGCGCGTTGTTGTGGTACATCGGCAGGGCACAGAACATCACGTCGTCGCTGCGCAGCCGGACGGCCGCTCCGCCCATCCCGATCATCGCCAGGTGCCAGCGCCCATGACTCATGATCGACGCCTTCGGGTACCCGGTGGTGCCGGAGGTGAAGATGTAGAACGCCGCGTTCTCGGCGCGCAGCGAATCGGTGATCGCCGGATTGGCGTTGGCGCCGGGATCGTCTGTGGCCAGCGCGTCGCCCGCGGCGTCGAGATCGGTGAAAGTCAGCGTGGCGGCCGGTACAGCGTCGGATGGAACCGTCGTGATGGCTTCCGCGGACTCGTCGTCGCGCACCAGAATCCCGGCCGACAGCAGGCCCAGGCTGTGCTCGAGCACATCACCGCGCTGGTTGTGGTTGACCAGGCCGGCAATGGCTCCGAGTTTGACGATCGCCAGCATCGCGATCACGACTTCGGGGCTGTTGTGTGCCATGACGGCCACGACGTCGCCCTGGCCGACACCGCGATCGGTGAGCACCGCCGCCCACCGGTTGGCCCGGCGGTTGCACTCGCCGTAGGTGTACGTCTGCTTCCCGCTGCGCAGGAACGGCCGGTCCGGATGTGCGGCGGCTGCCTGGGCGAAAATCTTGCCGATCGTCCATCGGCGCTTCGGCGTCGGGTTGACCAGCGGTGGCAGCAAGCGGGCCATTCGCGGGAGATCGCCCGCCATCCCCAAGGCGCCGGCAATCACTCCGCGCGCGGTGATCGCCGACGAGCGACTGTCCTGTCCCATTCGACCGTCGACCGCTAGCGCTTGGCCCGCGTGCAGTTCGGGTCGGCCGGCTTCTCCGGCCACACGCACACGTCGACGAACGTCTGCTGGTCGAAGCCGCCGCCGTCGAAGACCCCGTAGGCCTTGCCGTGGGTGCCGATGAAGGTGGCCCCACCACCGGTGCCACCCTCGGAGGTGACGATCGTCGTCACCTCCCAGCCCTTGTCCCGCAGCGCCGTCCGGTAGGCGACCATCGCCGGCCCCGGCGCGGCAGCGGCCTGGTAGTTCATCCTGATACCGTTGGCTGAGATCGCATCCGGGCCGGTGGTCTTCTGGGTATTCGCAGGCACGGGTAGGAGGGTCTTCAAGTCCTCCGGCGCCGACGTCGACGACGATTTCGAGCAACCCGACAAGACCAATCCCGCGACCAGCACGACGCTGGCGAGAACCGTGGACGTGCGTTTCATCCTGGCGCCTCCTGAGGACAGAGCGGAAAACCGTAGACCCGTACTGTACGACCGCGGTGGCCCGATGCAACGGGGAACAGGGGCAACGGGGATACCGAAGGCCGGCCATCGAAGGCCGCATCCAAACCTGATTCTGACATCGGTTTCAGGAAAGGCGGGTGTCGACGCCGATTGCGTGCCTATGGTGGGCCCACTCCCATTCGTCGATCGAAGGCGGATTTGTGCGATGAAGCGCCGTCAAGCCTTGCAACTGGCCGGACTGTCGGCGCTCGGACTTGCAGCCGTCCGCCCCGGATCCGCCGACGCGAAACCCTATTCGCCGCCGCTGAACCATGAGCAGCCGACGATCCCGGGGATGCCGTTCAACAGCTACCACTCCCCACCGCTGACACCCTTCGTCGACGAGCTGCCACGGCTGCCCAAGGTGATATCACCGACGCGGATGGTCGCCGCCGGCGGCCGCCATCGATTCCACCGAGATCTCGGCCGGGCACCGAGCGCGGGCTTCGGCGGACTGTCGCACCACGGTCCCACCATCGAGACGCAGGCCGGAACGGAGCCGCAGATCCGGTTCGTCAACAACCTGCGCAGCCACCCGATGGCGATCGACGTGGACACCACTCTGCACGGAGTGTCCGAAAAGGACCGGCACCGACCGCCCTTGGTGATCCATCTACACGGCGCACCGAACCGTCCGGAACACGACGGCTTTCCGACGTCGCCCTTCCGACTGGGCCGCGGCGTGGACTACCGGTTCACCAACCCGCCGCACGCCTGTCCACTCTGGTACCACGACCATTCGATGGGGACGACCCGGCTGAGCATCTATGCGGGCCTGAGCGGGCATTACCACGTCCGCGACCAGTGGGACACCGGCACGCGTGACAATCCGCTGGGCCTGCCGGCCGGCGGGTACGAGACCGCGCTCATCATCAGCGACAAGCTGTTCTACCCCGACGGCAAGATGCGCTACGACAACACGTGGACCGTTCCGACCGGGCACTGGGCGGGCGGACTGTGCGGCGACACGATGGTCGTCAACGGCAAGGTGTGGCCGCGGATGCCGGTCGACCGGGGGCTGTACCGGTTTCGGATCCTGTCCGCCAGCCAACTCAACGACTACCGCCTGTCACTGTCGGACGGTTCGACGTTCTGGGTCATCGGCAGCGACGGCGGGCTGCTGGATGCCCCCGTGCCGGTCAAGGCGCTCAACGTCGCCGCCGCCGAACGCTACGACATCCTCGTCGACTTCTCCCGGTACCGCCCGGGTCAGAAAGTCCAACTGGTCAACAGCATGCAGATCTCGATGTTCGGGCAGATGAACGGTGCGCTCATGGTGCGACCCGTCATGCGGTTCGACGTCGGGAGCCGCACCGGCCGGTATCAGCGGGTCCCCGACCGGCTGCGCGGTGGCCGCGGCTTGCCCGACCGATTGCCGCCGCGCCACACCGGCCACGACAACCACCGGATCGCCACCCTCAATGTGACGGTCAACCCGCGCAACCTGTCCTGGCTGGGTGTGCTCAACATGAACCTCAACGATCTCGACTGGGCCACCAAAGACTTCGAGCACCCCGTCCAGGGGACCACCGAGTGCTGGGACATCGTGAACTCCGATGCGACCATGCAGTCGCACTCCCTTCACGTTCATCTCGTGCAATACCGTGTCGTGGGCCGCTGGGATTTCGACAAGGTGCGCTACCTCGCCGAGAACCCACCACCGGTGCTGGGTACCCGTTGGACCCCGGATCCGACCGACTACCTGACCAGCGAGATGTTCAACCCGGCCCCCTACGAGTTCGGCTGGAAGGACACGGTGCGCTGCCCACCGAATCAGGTCACCCGGATCATGGTGCGTTGGCCAACCGCGGCAGAACTGGGCTTTGACCCCGATGCCGTGTTCACCGGGCTCAACAACGAGAAGCTGCAGGGCTACGTGTGGCACTGCCATCTCACCAACCACGAGGACAACGAGATGATGCAGCGGATGCGGGTCGTGGCACCTGGTCGGCACACCGGATTCATCGAGGTCCCCGGGGCCGGCGGGCACCACGGTGGCGGCCACGGGCACTGAGCCGAATAGGCATCCCTGGAATCGGCCTGCGGAGCATGGTTTGTAAACACCTTGCTACATCGGCGCTACCGGGCGAGCGTGGCACCCGCTCATAGGGTTAACTCGCCTTAGAAACCGAGTGTTTAAGGAGGCGGCGGTGATAGCCAAGCCCAGAGTCCGGTTGCGCTACCGCACGATTCACGGATACCGGCGGGCCTACCGCATCGCGGGCAGCGGCCCCGTGGTCGTGCTGATCCACGGAATCGGCGACAATTCGTCGACGTGGGAGCCGATCATGACCCGCCTCGCGTCCAAGTACACCGTCATTGCGCCCGACATGCTCGGCCACGGGTTCTCCGACAAGCCGCGTGCGGACTATTCGGTGGCGGCCTTCGCCAACGGGGTGCGCGACCTGCTGTGGGTCCTGGGCCACGAGCGCGTCACCGTCGTCGGGCACTCCCTCGGCGGCGGCGTCGCCATGCAGTTCTGCTACCAGTACCCGTCGATGGTGTCGCGCCTCGTGCTGGTGTCCACCGGCGGAGTCACCCGCGAGGTGTCCCCCGCCCTGCGCGTCGCCACTCTACCGGGGGCGAGTCAAGCGCTGGCGCTACTGCGCCTTCCCGGGGCCATGTCGGCAGTCGATTCGGCGACCCGCGCCTTGGCCGCCAGCCCCACGCTGCCTGGTCCCTTCGAGTCGCTCTCGCCCAGTCGCCACCTGCTCGACCGGACCGATCTCCTGCGCATCCTGCGCGATCTGAGCCCGCGTGATGCCCGTGCGGCATTCGGCCGGACGCTGCGGTCGGTCGTCGACTGGCGGGGCCAACACGTGTCGATGCTCGATCGCAGCTACCTGACCGCCAACATCCCGGTACTCATTGCGTGGGGCACCGACGACACGGTGATCCCCTATCGCCATGCCGAGATCGCGCATGCCGCGATCTCCGGGTCTGTCCTCGAGACCTTCGACGGTGCCGGCCACTTCCCGTTCCGCGACGAGCCCAACCGATTCGCCGAGCTACTCGACGACTTCGTCTCGACGACCCTGCCGGGCACGTTCGACCCGTGGGCGTGGCGGACCATGCTCATCAACGGCGCCGATGCCATCGGTTTGGACACCCCCGAGCCGCTGAGCCTCGAAACGCGCACCGAGGTGTACGAGGCGCTCGCCATCGAGCGCAGCGCCACCTAGCCCGTTCAGCCGCAGCAGCCCTCCGGACCCCCGACCTCGTCGGCATCGCGGATGTCGCGGGTCACTTCGTTGCGCGCAGCCCATTCCGCAGGCGGCGGATAGTCGACGCCGATCAGGCACAGACCACGCGCCTGCGCGACGGGAACCTGCTGACTGCGTCCAGAAGCATCCAACAATCCAGCACACCAGGCCACGTCCCGACGGCCCTCCGCGACGACGGCGACGGCGCCGACGAGGGAACGGACCATCGACCAGCAGAATGCATCAGCACTGACCCGGCCGATCAGCACGCCCTCGTCGGCGCGGTGCCAATCGAAGGCCTGCAGGTCGCGGATCGTCGTCGATCCTGGCCGTGGCCGGCAGAAGGCAGCGAAGTCGTGCAAGCCGAGCAATGCGGCAGAGGCCGCATTCAGCGCCTCGACATCGAGCGGGCGAGGCCACGCGCCCGTGGTCCGGGCGGTGACCGGCTCAGGCCCCCACGGTGCATCGGCGAGCCGGTAGACATAGTGGCGGCGCAACGCCGAGAATCGCGCATCGAACTCGATGGGAACCTCGGTGACGGCCTTGACGCGCACGTCGTCGGGCAGCATCTTCGCCAAACGCCGGACCAGCGTCGACGGGTCACCGTGGATGGAGCGGGTGTCCAGCGCTGCCCGCGCGACGTCGAGATGGGCGATCTGTCCGGTGGCATGCACTCCAGCGTCGGTTCGCCCGGCGACGGTGAGTCGCACCGGCTCGCGCAGCACGGTGGTCAGCGTGTCGGTGAGCACCCCGGCCACAGTGCGCCGGCCCGGCTGTAGAGCCCATCCGGAGAAGTCAGTCCCGTCGTAACCGATCTCGAGGCGCAGACGACAAACCCCGCCACCGTCGTCGGTGGCGGGGTCGGTCGTCAATGGATCACTCCTCGTCGCGCTGCGACGGCGGCAACTCGTAGCCGGCCGCCTCGGCGTCGGCGTCGGTCGCGAACCAGATCTCGGCAACGGTGCTGTCGTAGAACCGGGTGCCGGGACGGTGGTACAGCTTCGACTGCGCATTGCCCTTGATCGGGAAGCCCTCGGGCTGCGCGTCGTCGGGCAGCGGCGCGTGCGCACCGGCAGGCAGCTCGGCAACCTCGCCAGCGTCGTCGGCCTTCGCCTCGGCAGCCTCATCGGCCTTGACCTCAGCAGCCTTCGCCGGCTTCTCGTCGGCTTTGTCCGTCTTCTTCGACGCCGCGACACGGTTGGCGCGGTTGGCCTCGGTGGTCACGGTCGACTCGCGGACGAGTTCGATCACGGCCATCGGGGCGTTGTCGCCCTTGCGGGGCAACGTCTTGACGATGCGGGTGTAGCCGCCGGGACGCTCGGCGAACGACGGGCCGATCTCCGCGAACAGGACATGCACGATGTCCTTGTCGCGGATGAACTTCAGCACCTGGCGGCGGTCGGCAAGGGTGCCGGCCTTCGCGTGGGTGATGAGCTTCTCGGCGTAGGGGCGCAGGCGCTTGGCCTTCGCCTCGGTGGTGGTGATGCGGCCGTGCTCGAACAGCGAGGTGGCGAGGTTTGCCAGGATCGCCTTCTGGTGGCTGGCCGACCCGCCGAGACGGGCACCCTTGGTGGGCTTGGGCATTGTTCTCTCCTCAGAGGTGACCGACTCTCACGAGTGGGTCGGGGTTTGGTTACAGCCGCTCAGAGCTGCTCGGTTTCAGCGAAATCCTCACCATTGTCATCGAATCCCGCATCGTCGGACCAGGTGCCGGTGGCCGGGTCGTACCCGGCGACCTGCGACGGATCGAAGCTGGCGGGGCTGTCCTTGAGGGCCAGCGCCATCGTGTGCAGCTTCACCTTGACCTCGTCGATCGACTTCTGACCGAAGTTGCGGATGTCGAGCAGATCCGACTCGGTGCGGGCGACCAGTTCACCGACGGTGTGCACACCCTCGCGCTTGAGGCAGTTGTAGCTGCGCACGGTCAGCTCCAAGTCCTCGATCGGGAGGTTGAACGACGCCATGTGGTCGGCCTCGACCGGCGACGGGCCGATCTCGATGCCCTCGGCCTCGACGTTGAGCTCGCGCGCCAGGCCGAACAGCTCGACCAGCGTCTTGCCCGCCGACGCGAGGGCGTCGCTCGGGGTGATCGAGTTCTTGGTCTCCACGTCCAGCACCAGGCGGTCGAAGTCGGTGCGCTGCTCGACGCGGGTGGCCTCCACCTTGTAGGTCACCTTGAGGACCGGCGAGTAGATCGAGTCGACCGGGATACGGCCGATCTCGGCGCCGGAGGCCTTGTTCTGCACGGCCGGCACGTAGCCGCGGCCACGCTCGACGACGAGCTCGATCTCGAGCTTGCCCTTGTCGTTGAGGGTCGCGATGTGCAGGTCCGGGTTGTGCACGGTAACACCGGCCGGAGGCACGATGTCAGCGCCCGTGACGGCACCGGGGCCCTGCTTGCGGACGTACATGGTGACCGGCTCGTCCTCCTCGGAGGAGACGACGAGGCCCTTGAGGTTCAGGATGATCTCGGTGACATCCTCCTTGACCCCGGCCACGGTGGTGAACTCGTGCAGCACACCGTCGATACGCACGCTCGTGACTGCGGCGCCCGGGATGGACGACAGCAGGGTGCGGCGCAGCGAGTTGCCGAGGGTATAACCGAAGCCCGGCTCGAGGGGTTCGATGACGAACTTCGACCGGTTCTCGGCGATGACCTCTTCGGACAGGGTGGGTCGCTGTGAGATGAGCATTGGTGTGTTTTTCTCCTTTGCCGCCCGCTATTTGACGGCGTCGGTGGATTTACTTGCTGTAGTACTCGACGATGAGCTGCTCGGTCAGCGGCACGTCGATCTGGGCACGCTCGGGCACGGAGTGCACGAGGATGCGCAGCGTCGACGGCACGACCTGCAGCCACGCGGGCACCGGCCGATCACCCTGGATCTCCTTGGCGATCTGGAACGGCACGGTCACCAGCGACTTCGGCCGGACATCGATGATGTCGTACTGGCCGACTCGGTAGCTGGGGACGTCGACCTTCACACCGTTGACGGTGAAGTGGCCGTGGCTGACCAGCTGACGGGCCTGGCGACGGGTACGGGCCAGTCCGGCGCGGTACACGACGTTGTCCAGACGGGTCTCCAGGATCTTCAGCAGCTCGTCGCCGGTCTTGCCGGTGCGACGGTTCGCCTCTTCGTAGTAGCGGCGGAACTGCTTCTCCATGACGCCGTAGGTGAAGCGGGCCTTCTGCTTCTCCTGCAGCTGCAGCAGGTACTCGGTCTCCTTGATCCGCGCGCGGCCGTGCTGGCCGGGCGGGTAGGGACGACGCTCAAACGCCTTGTCTTCGCCGACGAGGTCGACGCGCAGACGGCGCGACTTCTTGGTTGCGGGTCCGGTATAACGAGCCATTTTTTCTAGTCCTTACCTTCCCGCTAGACCCGGCGCCGCTTGGGCGGACGGCAGCCGTTGTGCGGCTGGGGGGTGACATCGGAGATGGTGCCGACTTCGAGGCCGGCAGCCTGCAGGGAGCGAATCGCCGTCTCGCGGCCCGAGCCCGGGCCCTTGACGAAGACGTCGACCTTCTTGACGCCGTGCTCCTGGGCCTTGCGGGCCGCGTTCTCGGCAGCGAGCTGCGCCGCGAACGGCGTGCTCTTGCGCGAGCCCTTGAAGCCCACGTGACCCGACGACGCCCAGCTGATCACGTTGCCGTTGGGGTCGGAGATCGAAACGATCGTGTTGTTGAACGTCGACTTGATGTGCGCGTGGCCGTGCGGGACGTTCTTTTTATCGCGACGGCGAGTGCCCTTCTTGGGGCCGGCGCTGCGTGACTTAGGAGGCATTACTTCTTCTTCCCGGCGATGGTCTTCTTCGGGCCCTTGCGAGTGCGGGC